>NZ_JAKTID010000079.1:0-44255 GCF_027854795.1 Acinetobacter sp. AOR34_HL
CCGAATACCACAGTTATTACCAATGCTTTAAGTACTGAAGTGGTTGGTGATGGTTCACAAGTGACAGCATTGAAGTATAAAGATCGTGCGACTGATGTAGAACACACAGTAGAACTTGCGGGAATCTTTGTACAAATTGGTTTATTGCCAAATACGGATTTCCTAAAGAACAGTGCAGTTGAACTCAGCAATCGTGGTGAGATTGTGATTAACGATCGTAATGAAACCAATGTACAGGGTGTATTTGCAGCAGGTGACTGTACGACAGTACCATACAAGCAAATCATCATCGCAACAGGCGAAGGTGCGAAAGCTGCATTATCTGCCTTTGATTACATGATTCGTTCTACGAATTAATTAGAACTAGTAATAAAAAAGCCCAAAGTTAACTTTGGGCTTTTTGTTTAGTTTTGCGGTTTATATAAACCGTGTTCCACAAGATGTTGTCTTAAAATTCGTCTTAATTCGAGGACTGCTTCGGGAGTTTCTTGAATTGAATGACCACCTGTAATAATTTTTTCAGAAACAGCTCCATCTAGGTGAGCACTTTTATAGGGAACTATTCCATCTGTCATGACGTTAGGGTCTTGGCTCTTTGTGATATTTCCCATGATGGAATGAAACAGTAGACCTTTCTGTGGAGGAATATCAGCCGTTAACTCCATAAATTTGGATTTTTTACTTAGATCACTTGGACCATTCTGAATAACATCATTAGTAAGTGTTTTTACAAAATCTTTTAGCTCAACATCATTACTTGTTAAAGTATCTGCCAGTGTTGTGAGAAATGTGGTCGGTAGTTTAATGATTTTCCGTGCTGCGAGAGTAAACCAACGATCAGCGTAATCTGTACCTTTATGCGGTGCTGCAAGAAAAATCGCACGATCAAAATTAGATATAGGTTGCATTTTTAGTCGCTCACCAATTACGGGATGCTTGCGTAAACGAGTTTGCTGACGACTACTCATCATCACTAATGCTTCTTTTGATATATCAGCATTGCTCACTAAAAGACGACTGATAATACCACCCATACTATGTCCGATGAGAACAGCATCTTTTGCTGCAGCATCTTGCATATTCACCGAGCCAAATGCTTGTTTAAGTAGAGCATATATTTGAAAACGACTTTCTAAGATTGGCATATTGGTTGAATAAAAAACTTGCCAAACTTGATAATGTTCACGAAGTACAGGATCACCCATAATATCGTTTGTTACCGCAATCCATGCTTCAGGACTACTAGCTAAACCATGAACCAATACGATTACTTTTTTATTAGGATTGTAAGGTTCCAGCATATATAAATGCGGCATGGTTAGGTGTTGATCACGATCAATTAAAGTTAAGTAAGCTGCTGCGCCTAAATTATTTTCAGACAACCATAAACCATATGGAGCAGAGAAATTTGCAGCCAATGAATAAGGTTTTCCAGCAATATTAACTTTTTCAACGCTATATGGATCGTAAACTTTAATCTCAAATTCTGGGCTATTTAACACTTCATCTGCTGTTGCAGCGGCGCGTTTAGGTTGAGCAATAATAGTCGCAGCTAAATAACGAGCTTTGTGAATATTCGGATTTGTACCGTTAGGGTAGTTGTAGTTGAGAGGATCTAAAATATATTTATTTTCAAACTTATTAGCTGTGTCAGCAGGGAATACTGCTACAAAATCAGAACCAAAACCATCGCGTCGGTTAATTGCCCTTAATCCTGAGAAGTTCATGTTATAGCTAGAGACAAATTTTTCTAGCTTCATATTCTGTAAACGTTGATAAGCTTGGATATCAATCGTATACGTACTTTTCCCAATTTTAATAGTCGGTGCGAGGTCTTTGGATGGATTTCTTAGACTATGAATATTGACCAGTTGAGTTAATGCTTGGTTGTAAAAGTCACGAATTTGTACTTGGCGGTTATCAAAAAGTCGCTCTTGTGGTGCGCGACTAGTTTTAAATAGATAAGCATAGCTATAGCGAATACTTTTATCTAAAGCTTCTAATTGTTGATCTAAGCACTGCTCATAATTTTTCTGAATATTCTTTTGTTCTTCCTCAGATTTGTGTTTGCTTAGTTTACTTATTTTGCATTCTGATGAGTCCGCTAGAGCTTTGGATTTCGCTAGAAATAATTCACTGCTAGTCGATAAGAGCTGTTCATCTAAGATTTGAGGAATCTTATGTAAATCCGCAATGCACTCATCAGCAGATTGCATGCAATACTTTGCTTCTTTACCTGACATCGATAAAACATTGAGACTTGCTTCGCTGAGTCTTTTTTGAGTCAGGATACTATTTCTCTCATTAGCAATTGTGACATCAATGGCTTGGTGTTTTAAGCTTACAACTTGGCAACCACTCATGACGACTGTACTGAGTAGCGTTATTGCAAATAGGCGATGTGAAGAATTAAATGCACGCATTAGGGTTTCAGTAAATTGAGAGCAGGATTACCGCTATAATACGAAAAAAGGATGCATTTTCAATCAACATAAAAAAATAGACCGTCTAAAACGGCCTATTTTTACAAAAAAGAGAGTAATTTAGTTAAGAACTTGCCACATGTTCCAACGTTTTCCTGATTCAACTTCTTGAATCAAACGGTCAACTACTTCTGCTTCGTCAGGATAATTAATTTTGTAATTTTTGAGCGTTTGAAGCGCATTTTTCTTCTGTTCAAGCCATAAGAAATTGTTTGCAGCAGAAAGATATGCC
The DNA here is from genome assembly GCF_027854795.1 of Acinetobacter sp. AOR34_HL. Classification (NCBI taxonomy): domain Bacteria; kingdom Pseudomonadati; phylum Pseudomonadota; class Gammaproteobacteria; order Moraxellales; family Moraxellaceae; genus Acinetobacter; species Acinetobacter sp. AOR34_HL. Next base: position 2,716 of record NZ_JAKTID010000079.1, read on the forward strand.
TCTTGCACTCCACCTTTAATCGCTTTATCTAGGTATGGAATCGCTTCACGTTGTCCACCACCTTCTGATAATCCAAAACCGAACCAAAAATTGGTTTCAGGATCGTTAGGGTTAATCGCTAAAATTCGTTGAGCATAAGTTAAAGACTTAGATGTGTAAGCTGTACCCAAGTCAAGGTTGCGAGCCATTACACTGGCTTTAAATGCACGGGTCAAAATATCCATAGATGCATTTGGTTTCTCAGCGAGAGCATCTAGTTTGTGTGTGATTTCTTTTAACTTTACTTCATATCCTTTGCGTTCTTGGCGTTCAGTAAATCGAGGAGGGTAATGACGTGCTTTTCCTTCAACTAGTTGTAAGAAGTCATCAATTTCCGTTACATCAATTTCATTTTCGCCTGCAAGAACCGCATATTTCATCCGTCTTTCAGAACTATCAATTGTTGGGACAATCAATTTATTAATATCTAAAGTTGCAGATTTTGTTGGGTCATTTTGCAAAGAAACAACCATCTTTGTCACTGGTTGTGTAGAGGCATCTTTGATGGCAACTTCAAAGCTTGGTGGTGCATCATATTTGATTGGATTTAAAGCATAGAATGGTGGTGTCGGATCTGGTTCTTTGAACACAAAGGGTTCAACAATCTTCTCTTTTTTGGTCGGCGCAATACCACATGCGGTTAAAAATGTGGTTGAAATTACAAGTAATGCCAAAGGCTTAAAATTCATGCTTTACATCCATTAATTTTAGTAAAATGAGAAGAAGTTCGTTGGTTTTACCAGTCTAGGAAAAGCAAAACCAACTTGCAATGAAAAGCTTGTTACATTTCTTATAAATTATATTATGTTGTTGATGTTTTGCTTTGTGCTTCACACTCTCTTCTAACTTCTTCAATAATCTTAAGTTCTTCTTTACTCAATGGTTGATTTTTACCACCTTGAGGTTTGAATGTTGGGTCAAGCTCAGATAGACGCTGACATAGAATATTCATACGCTTTTCATTTTTCTGCATACGATCTAATAACACGCGTATGCCTTCTAAAATAGGATCTGATTGATCTTGAGTTGTTGCATAAGGTTGGAAACCGATGCTTTCTGCATAGTCGCGACGGTTTGCTTCATCTTGCTCAACTTGATTTTTATCTTTAAAGATATAACGTGCTGGGTTACCAACAGCGGTAACTCCTTCAGGAACTTCTTTGGTCACTACAGCATTTGAACCAACTTTCGCCCCTTTATGGACAGTAAATGGTCCTAATATCTTAGCTCCAGCGCCAACAACAACACCATCTTCTAAAGTTGGGTGGCGTTTACCTTTATTCCAAGTAGTACCACCAAGCGTAACGCCATGGTACAGGGTGACATCATCACCAATTTCAGCTGTTTCCCCAATCACAACGCCCATGCCGTGATCAATAAAAAAACGTTTTCCAATTTTTGCACCTGGATGGATTTCTATCCCAGTTACAAATCGACTAAATGACGAGAGCAGGCGAGCTGTACCTTTGTGATCTTTTTTCCAGAGTTCATGTGCTACACGATGCATAATTAATGCATGAATGCCAGGATAAGTGGTTAAAACCTCAAGTGTATTTCGAGCCGCAGGGTCACGTGCAAATACAGCTTCAATGTCTTCTTTTAGCTGTTTAATCATGAGAGTGATCCTCCGTCTGTGTTTTTTTCCATGAACCATTGGCTAAAGCTTGTACTCGACTGAAAATACCGCGCAATAAATGATATTCCATACGATCTAATTGTATTCTTCCAAATAAACGACGCAAACGCAAAGGCAATAAACGTGGATTATTTGGATCTAAGAATTCAATTTCAGTTAGCATTTTTTCTAAATGAGGATAGAACTCTTCCATTTGTTTCTGTGTCACCAATGGCTCATCCCATTGCATACTTTGATTTTGCTTTAGTTGCATATGTTCTTGCGGGTCAGTCTGATCAGTGTTTTGCTGATTGAGCTCAAGTGCTGCCATCCTTAATTCATAGCATACCACTTGAATTGCTTGAGCTACATTTAAAACGCCATAACTTGGATTGACTGGAATAGTTAAATGGTAGTTTGCTAATGCTAACTCTTCATTGGTTAGACCACGATCTTCGCGACCAAAGACGATTGCAATATTTTGATCTAAATTGGCTGCTTTTAAACTTTCTTGAGCTGCAGGGCGAACATCAAGCAGAGGCCAAGGAATAGTACGGCTGCGAGCACTGGTTCCAAACACCAGATGGCAGTCTTCAATTGCTTGTTCCAAAGTATCAACGATTTGTATTTTTTCGATTAAATCTTGGGCGCCAGCGGCTAAAGCATCAATATCAGGATGAGGAAAGGTTTTAGGTGCTACCAATACTAATTTAGACAATCCCATCGTTTTCATGGCACGAAGTGCACTACCTATATTGGCAGGGAGAGTCGTATTTACCATAACAATACGAACATGATCCAATTGTTTGGACACGTCATTTTGGTCAAACAGGTTCATAAATGATCCAATTTTTAAGAATATTGAGAAACTTCGGCTTGATACAGATCTAAAGCATCATCTATAGACATATTTGCAGGTGGAGGAGGAACCACACTTACTTTGGGTGTTTCAATGACTTTTGCTGCTTTGGATTTTACTTGATATTCAATATATATCGCATCTTTGCCAAAGTAGTCACGTAATTTACCAAGCAGTTCATCTAAAGGAGCAACTTTCCACTGAGCACCTAAATGTAACTCAGCTGTCGCAAAACTTTGATCGATAAGAAGCTGTATACCGATATGCTGACACATATCTACATTGCAATATGGTAAGAGAATGTTTTGCATATCTTTTGCTAAAGATTTAGTCATGAGATCGTGTGGCATACGTATTTGAATGGATTGAGCACGTTTTTGACGAATTTCATTCAAACTAAATGCTTTACTTAAACGTGCCATTGGGCGGTCAAAGCCTTCACGCTCATAAATCTCGCCTTCGATCACGATGACTTGTTCTAAGCGCACAATATCTTTATATCGTTGAAAACGTTCATGATTGCAACTAACTTCAATTCGTGCAGTACCATCGTCTAAAGTGATCATGATACGGTTTGGAAAGTTTGCTACATCGAGTACCAAACCAGCAAATACGGTGGTTACACCACGACGTGTCGGGGTAACTTCATTCAGTTTTGCAGGAATGAATGCTTTTAATTCTGAACGATATACATCGATTGGATGTCCTGTTAAGTAAAGTCCAAGTGTATCTTTTTCACCTTTTAAACGGACTTCATCTGACCATGGTTTAACAGGTTTAGCTGGTTTACGCTGAACTTCTTCAACTTCACCAAATAAATCCATAATTCCTGTTTCACGATTGCTTCGTGCTTGTTCCGCAGCTTGAACGGCTTCAGGAAGCTGAGCCATAAGACTGGAACGTTCTATTCCTAAACAGTCGAGTGCACCTGCACGAATAAGCGCTTCGAGTGTACGTTTGTTAATTTTTTTCAGATCAATACGATGGCAAAAATCAAACAAATCTTTATATGGCCCATCTTTAATACGTGAATCGATCACAGACTGCATTGCCTGCTCACCAACACCTTTGATTGCACCTAAACCATAGACGATTGTACGCTCATCAATGGCATGGAAATGATACAAGGACATATTTACAGAAGGGGGAAGAACTTCGAGTTTGTTATTACGACAGTCATCAATTAAGAATACGACACTATCCGTATTCTGCATTTCCGATGACATTACCGCTGCCATAAATTCAGCTGGATAATGTGCTTTCAACCATGCAGTATGGTAAGCAACTAAAGCATAAGCGGCCGCATGTGATTTGTTAAAACCATAACCCGCGAATTTTTCCATATAATCGAAGATATGGTTCGCTGTTGCTTCATCAATATCTTTTTCTGCCGCACCTTTAATAAAGATTTGGCGTTGTTTTACCATTTCTTCAGGTTTTTTCTTACCCATTGCACGGCGTAATAAGTCGGCTCCGCCAAGCGTATAGCCAGCGCAGAACTGTGCTGCCTGCATTACTTGTTCTTGATAAACCATAATCCCATAGGTTGGTTCTAAGACACTTTCAAGCAAAGGATGCAAATATTCGAATTCTCCACCGTGCATACGATGGATAAAGTCTGGAATGAGGTCCATCGGACCAGGACGATACAAGGAAACGAAAGCAATAATCTCTTCGAATTTGCTTGGTCTAGCTTCCTTCAACATCTTTTTCATGCCGACGGATTCAAACTGGAAAACCGCAGTCGTATTTGCCTCAGCAAATACGAGATAAGCATCTTTATCATCTAATGGTACATTAGCGATATTTAGTGGGACATCTGATTGAATTCTTTTATTAATATTTTGAACAGCATCTTCAATTACTGTTAAATTTCGCAGTCCTAAGAAGTCGAATTTAACTAAACCTGCTGCTTCAACATCATCTTTATCATATTGAGCTACACGGTTTGTGCCATCAGGATCACAGATAACGGCCGAGTAATCTGTAATTTTTCCAGGTGCGATGACAACACCACCCGCATGCTTACCTGTGTTACGTGTAATGCCTTCTAATTTGAGCGCCATTTCCCAAATTTCAGCAGCATCATCATGATCAGGGTTTGCAGGGTTGGTGACGATATCTTTTAGTTGTGGTTCAAGCTCTATGGCCTGTTTTAAGTCTACACCCAATGGTTTTGTTGGAACCATTTTGGAGATACGATCAGCTAAACCATAAGATTTACCTAAGACACGTGCTACGTCACGAATTGCACCTTTTGCAGCCATTGTTCCAAAGGTTGCAATCTGTGAAACTGCTTCACGTCCGTAATTTTGTGCAACATATTCAATAACACGGTCACGACCTGCGATACAGAAATCGACATCAAAGTCAGGCATTGAGACACGTTCAGGATTTAGAAAGCGCTCAAATAACAGGTCGTATCGTAAAGGATCAAGGTCAGTAATTTTTAAACTATATGCAACTAATGAACCTGCACCCGAACCACGCCCTGGTCCTACAGGTACACCATTGTTTTTTGCCCATTGGATAAAGTCCATGACGATAAGGAAGTAACCAGGGAATCCCATCTTGAGGATGATATCGACTTCATATTTGATTCGTTCATCATATGGCTTTCGAATATCAGGCCAATCTTCATCGCGTTCATCAATTGGATATAGATGATTTAAACGTTCTTCTAAACCTTCTCGTGATAAATGTTCGAAATAGGTATCAATGGTATAACCATCAGGAATAGGGAAATCAGGCAAGAAATAGGTACCAAGCTGCAAGGCAACGTTGCAACGTTTTGCAATTTGGTAAGTATTTTCAATCGCACTAGGAATGTCAGAGAATAACTCAGACATTTGTTCTGCTGTTTTAAAGTATTGTTCAGGACTATAAGGTTTAGGACGCTTATCATCACCTAATACGTATCCATCTGCGATACAAACACGCGCTTCATGAGCATAAAAATCGTCTTGCTCGATAAAGTGGATATCGTTATGAGCCACTACACCGATTTGGTACTTAGCAGCAAGTTTTACCGCCTCAACAATAAAATCTTCTTCCCCAACACGATCTGTGCGCGTCAAACTAAGATAGACACGATTTCCAAATTTACTAATCCAGTCTTCAAGAAGAGGTTCTGCTTTCTGAGGGTTGGAAGAGCAGAGCATTTTGCCTACATCACTGTGTTGCCCCAATAGAATGATTAAATCTTCTGCTTGTTCTAATACCCATTCTTTTTGAACACAAGGAACACTAAGTTGCTGACCTTCGATGAATCCTCTAGATACTATTTCCGTTAAATTTCGCCAACCTGTATTGCTCATCGCAAGTAAAGTTGCACGATGTTCAGCATCATTCAATCGAATAACACTGCCCATAATAGGCTTAATCCCTTTACCTAAGCATGCACCATAGAATTTAACAGCAGCATGTAGGTTCGAAAGATCAGTAATTGCTAAAGCTGGCATTTCTTCAGCAACAGCAGCTTTGACCAAATCAGGTATGCGAACTATCGATTCTGTAATCGAAAACTCTGTGTGAATACCAAGATGAACAAACTGCATAAATCTATCCTAAACGCGATTGAAGAATATTCTAACACGCTCTGTTTAGGACAGTTGTCTAATATTTTTGCAATAGAATGCTGTTCGGAATGATCTAACCAAGAATAAATAAAAAAACGATGCTAATCAGATCAACTGATTAACATCGATTTGGATTTCAGCTTAGCAATTAGTATTGCCAAAAGATTCGCTGAATTTCTTTTGCATCATTAGTTTTAGTCAGCGCTAAAGCAGTCAAAATACGAGCTTTTTGTGGGTTTAGATCATGTCCAGCCACCCAACCATATTGATCATCAGGTTGTTCTGCATTTCGTAATACAAAACCTTGACCTACGCGAGATGAACGGACAATTTGAATGCCTTGTTCATCATGTAGTTGCTTCAATGTCGGAACAAGATATTTTGCTACCGAACCATTCCCTGTTCCTGCATGAATAATCGCTTTCGTTCCAGCTTTTGCATAAGCAAGATAAGCTTCTGGTGTCATTGAACCTGAACCATATGCGATTTGAACCAACGGAAGTTGATCACCTTTGATGTTTTCAATATTAAATTCAGAGTTGTTAGTATGACGTTTGATACTATTTCTGAACCAATAAGGTTTCCCCTCAACGATTGTACCTAATGCGCCACATTGGCTTATAAATGCATTGGTATGAATGTTAATCCCTTTGGTTGCATCACGCGCAGCAAAAATTGAATCATTCATCACGATGAAAACACCTTTATTTTTGGCTTCTTCAGATGCAGCGATTGCAACGGCACTATAAAGATTGAGTGGACCATCTGCTGAAAGAGCAGTTGATGGACGCATAGAACCAACAAGAACGATAGGTTTTTCAGTGTGAATAACTAGATTTAGAAAGAATGCCGTTTCTTCTAGCGTATCGGAACCGTGAGTAATCACAACGCCATTTACAAATGGTTTTTTAACTAAATCATTGACTTGGCGGGCAAGGGAGAGTAACTCTTTGTCAGTGATATTTTCAGAAGCGATTTAAAGGGCTTGAATACCACTTACATTTGCTAGATCTTTGATTTGAGGAACAGCATTAATTAAACCATCGACTGGAACTTTGGCTGCGGTATATGTGGCACTGTTCGTTGAGCTTGCACCCGCACCAGCAATTGTTCCACCTGTTGCTACAACTACGACATTGTTTTTCGCATGTAACGCAACTGATGAAGCAATCAGTGTTAAAGCTAATCCAAATGATTTAACCGTTTTAGTAATCATTAATCACAATCCTGTATTTTAATTTTCCATAGATGTGCTATGTCTACACACGACATGACACTGGAATATTATTCAAATTTTTATGGATCAAAATCATTGGCATTATATTTTTTTCGACTACATCTAATTTATGTCGAAGCAATGAGAAGTTGGGTTTTAAATTTATAATATTCAATTGCTATTTTAAGGTGTGAAAATCATGAATTTCATAAGGTATTAATGACCAAATGGTCAATTTTTTATTTTTCATATAAGGACTTTATGCTTTAGTCGTATTGTAAGAACCATAATTTTCAATACTTGTGCCATGGCAAAAAGCAAACATTGATATTTTTTAACACATTTATCCATTTCCCATTATTTTATTTTTCATGTGATATTAGGTGATGAAAAAATTTGTTCTGAATCATTCACCTCAAAGTGATATGGTTATAGTGAGCTTTTAAAACATGGGTTTATTTCATCTAATTGGTAAATTTAAATTTAAGTTTACTTGGATGTTTTTGACGTTAAAATAGAGACCAATAAAAATTTATCCATGAGAAATTTATAATGAAATTAAAGAATATTGTTCTTTCAATACTATTAAGTAGCAGTGTCACTATTTCGAGTACTGTTTATGCCGAAGATGTTCCGTTTAGCCAAGAACTCGTAGAGCAGGCAAAATCAGGTAATGCTGAAGCACAAAATAATTTAGGTGATGCTTATTACTACGGAAATGATGTTGATCAAGATTTTGGTAAGGCTTTAGAGTGGTTCAAAAAGTCAGCTGCGAAAGGAAATGCAGATGCACTTTTTTCAGTCGGTTACATGTATGACTATGGTGAGGGCACAGAAGAAGATAATCCAACTGCATTAAAGTGGTACACCCAAGCTGCACAAAAGGGGCAACTGTATGCTCAATACTACCTTGGTTTTCTCTATTTGTATGGAGATGAAGGAGTTGGAGTGAATAGTAAAAAAGGCTTGGAGTGGATGACTAAATCTGCTGATGGAGGATTAGATTTAGCTCAGGCTGAATTAGGTCACTTATATAATGATGGAAGTGATGGAGTCACTCAGGATTTCAAAAAGGCTCTCCATTATTATCAGCTAGCGGTAAAACAAGATGAGCCAACAGCGATCAATAATCTTGGGATTTTCTATCTAGAAGGTAAGGGTGGTATAAAGCAGGATTATAAAGAAGCGCTAAGATTATTTACCCTTGCTTCTGAGGCAGATAACGGTTTGGGGTCATCAAATATTGCTTATATATATGAAGAAGGCAAAGGCGTCGTAAAAAACTATAAAAAAGCGGCTGAATATTACGAGCTTGCAGTTGATCAGGGTGAGAATGAGTGTTTGTTGGATTTAGCTCGTATCTATGAAAAAGGTGGTTTTGGTCTGAAACAAGATCTAAAAAAATCTAAAGAATACGAAGCTCAGTGGGATGAAATTCAAAGTTCAGAATACTGATAAAAAAATCCCCCTTTAGATAGGGGGATTTTTTTAGATGCTTAGCGCATTTTTGCCAAGAAACGGCTTAAACGATTGATTGCTTCACGTAATTCATTTTCAGCTGGTAAAAATACAACACGGAAGTGGTCTGGAGTTGGCCAGTTAAATCCTGTGCCTTGTACTAAAAGTACCTTTTCAGCTTTCAGTAAATCAAGCATGAGCTTTTCATCATCTTCAACTGGATAAATCTCAGGATCAAGTTTAGGGAAACAATACATCGCCCCATCAGGTTTCACACAACTTACACCTGGAATTTCATTTAACATTTCCCATGCAATATTGCGTTGTTCATATAAACGACCACCAGGACGAATCAAGTCATTAATTGATTGATAGCCGCCTAATGCTGTTTGAATCGCATACTGAGCTTGATGGTTTGAACACAAGCGCATTGACGCTAGCATATCTAAACCTTCGATATAATCAGCAGCTCGTGCCTTGTCACCTGTAATCGCCATCCACCCAGCACGATAACCTGCGATTCGGTATGCTTTAGACAAACCATTAAATGAAATACACAATTGATCACCAGCTAATGCTGCTAGAGCAACGTGTTCAATTCCGTCATAAACGATTTTGTCGTAGATTTCATCTGCAAATAAAATGAGATCGTATTTCTTCGCTAAAGCAACGATCTGTTCTAAAACGTGTCTAGGGTAAACAGAACCAGTTGGGTTGTTTGGGTTAATTACAACAATACCACGAGTATTTGGTGTAATTTTACTTTCCATATCTGCGAGATCTGGATACCAATAGTTTTCTTCATCACACTTATAGTGGATTGCTGTGCCGCCTGACAGATTTACCGCAGCTGTCCATAAAGGATAGTCTGGCATTGGAACAAGCATTTCATCGCCATCATCTAGCAAACCTTGCATTGCCATTACGATTAATTCTGAAACACCATTACCTACATAGACATCGTTGACATGCATGTCAAAGACGCCTTTTTGCTGATAGTACTGACAAATGGCTTTACGAGCAGGGAAAATCCCCTTTGAGTCTGTATATCCAATTGCATTCGGTAGGTTTAATGCTACGTCATTAATAATTTCTTGTGGTGCTTCAAAACCAAAAGGTGCAGGGTTGCCAATATTTAGCTTAATAATTTTATGCCCTTGCTCCTCCATTTCATTGGCGGCGCGTAATACTGGTCCACGAATGTCATAACATACATGCTCAAGCTTTGAAGACTTTTTGATTTGTCGAGGCATTTGAGCTGAGTGGGGTGTAGCAGTATTTTTAGGCATAGCGGGATTCACTTTTGCATATCGATATAGATAACTTTTAAATGTTTCAACTGTAACCAGATCAAGATCATGTTGATCTCTCAGTAATTCAACAATTTTTTCATGCGTAAAACCAGATTGTTGATACTGTCTGATGGTTGGTAATAGATTTTTAAAAACCACACTTTTTTTCTGTGACATTTTTTGTCCAATACAACCGCGCTGAACAAGAATACCACTATGACTGCTTACTTGAAAGGTGTTTTAAATGAAAATTGCTTACTTGTGTAAAAATATTTTGCTTACTATTTGCTATTTTAATATAAGTGCTTAAATTACGATAAATTACACATTGAAAGACTAGAGTTTTTTTTTTGAATGGCGTAAATATAAAGCATGATCATCAAGATATTTTTTACAACAAAATAATAGGTGCTGGCTATGGGAAAAGTGAATAAAACAGATCGAGAATGGCAAAGAGAGTTGTCACCAGAAGAATATCGTATCACTCGTAAAAAAGGCACAGAACCCGCATTTACAGGTCAATATTGGAATAGCAAACAACATGGCATTTATGTATGTCGTTGCTGTGGTGCTGAGTTGTTTTCTTCAGAAACGAAATACGACAGTGGTTCGGGCTGGCCAAGTTTCTATCGACCGATTGATAATAGTGCAATAGAAGAGCACGAAGACATATCACATGGTATGGTCAGAACAGAAATTGTCTGCCATGATTGCGATGCACATTTGGGCCATGTGTTTGAGGATGGTCCACAGCCGACAGGACTGCGTTATTGCGTGAATTCGGCATCATTACAACTTAAAACAGAAGAAAAGAATGACGAGGAAACGTATCCATGAGTAACATTTATCAGTTTGAAGCTGAATTGTTAGAGGGAGAAACAAAGGCGCTCGCTGATTATAAAGGCAAGGTCATGCTGATTGTGAACACCGCAAGTAAATGCGGTTTCACTCCGCAATTTGCAGGACTTGAGAAGCTTTACGAAAAATATAAATCTCAAGGATTAGAAATTTTAGGGTTTCCTTGCAATCAATTTGGAGGGCAAGATCCAGGGACAAATAAGGAAATTGGAAATTTTTGTCAAAGGAACTATGGTGTAACTTTTCCAATGTTTGCAAAGGTTGATGTGAAAGGGCCGGAAGCACACGTTATTTTTAGATTTTTGACACGTGAGGCAAAAGGTATTTTGGGTAGTCAAAATATCAAATGGAACTTCACAAAGTTCTTGGTTGGTCGTAATGGTGAAGTTCTGGGGCGTTATGCACCGACTACTAAACCTGAAGCTTTAGAAGCTGATATTGAGAAAGCTTTGGCGAAAAAGTAACAATAATATAAGTATTAAAAAAAGACGGTCATAAGACCGTCTTTTTCACATACAGATCAAAGCTGTTCAACCGCTTGATCTTAGGTTTTTCTAAAACTATGCAGCTTGCGATTAATATCATCAATAAAGGTATACACCACTGGAATAACCAATAAAGATAAGAAAGTGCTAGTGATTAAACCACCAATTACTGAAATTGCCATTGGTGCACGGAAGCTTGGATCTGTTCCGATACCCAAAGCGATAGGTAGCATACCTGCACCCATAGCAAGGGTTGTCATAATAATCGGGCGCGCACGTTTATGACAGGCATCAAGCAAAGCATTAAATCGTGAATAATCTTTCTCTTTTCTTGCGATGATCGCGTAATCGACTAAAAGAATAGAGTTCTTACTTGCAATCCCCATCAGCATAATTAGTCCAATCAAACTTGGCATTGAAAAGCTGCTTTTTGCCAAAAGCAACAATACAAATGCACCGCCCAAAGACAATGGTAATGCGACCAAAATGGTAATAGGTTGTAAGAAGTCTTTGAATAAGAGCACTAAAACGACATAGATACATAGCACCCCTGTGAGCATTGCCAATCCAAAGCTTGAGAAAAGCTCCTGCATCACCTCAGCATCACCAATATTGGTACGTTTCACAGTAGGTGGTAAGTTTTTCATCGTTGGTAATTGATCAACTTTTGCTGCTACATCACCAAGCGGTTGGTTATTCAACTCAATATTAAAATTAATATTGCGCAGGCGATTGAAACGATCGATTTGTGATGGACCGCTTTCAATATTGACATCAGCAATTGTGCCTAACATCACTGGACCATGACTTCCTTTAATCATTAAGCGTTTAATCAATTCCTGATCTTGACGTGCAGAAAGCGGAAGTTTGATCACGACAGGAACTTGTCGTTGCGATAAATTTAATTTTGCAAGGTTTTGGTCGAAATCACCTGCAGTGGCAATTCTCAGTGTTTCTGCGATATCAAAAGTTGTAACCCCAAGATCAGCTGCTTTAGCAAAATCTGGGCGGATAACCAACTCTGGACGAATGAGTGCTGCACTGGAAGTAATACTGCCGATGTTTGGAATTGTGCGTAATTCGCGTTCCAGCTTACGTGCTGTTGAAATAAGAGCTTCAGGGTCATCACCTGATAAGGCGAGTTGATATTGGCTATTGTTCCCTGCGATACCGACTTGAATACGAGCACCGGGTAAAGGAGCGAGTCGTTGACGTATTTCACTTTCGATTTCTTGCAAACTTAAACTACGATCTGAGCGCTCTGAGGTTTGGATTGTCAGAGTTGCTTTTCGAGGCTCACTGGATGCACCACCAGAAAAAGGATCTGAACCTGCTGCACCACCGCCGATGGTTGTATAGATGCTTTTGATTTCTGGATGATCTTTAATAAGATTTCGTGCGTATTCGGCAGTTTTTAAGGTGTCTGCGAATTGTGAGCCTGGGGTGAGTTCTAATCTTACTTGAGTTTGTCCTGTGTCAGGTGGTGGAACAAAACCTGTAGGCAGAAGTGGAATCAGCATAATGGAGCCGATGAAAAACAGAATAGCACCACCAAGCGTAACCCAACGGTGATGTAGACACCACGTGACTAGATGCATATAACCACGCATAACACGACCATCTTTTTCTCGGTCACGTGCAAGCTTGGATGTCCCTTGATCATTTAATCTATCTGCATCTGAGTTTTCTGCTGTGTTTTCAACTTTACCAATCCAAGGCTTCAGAATATAAGCTGACATCATTGGTGTTAATAATCGAGCGACTAAAAGCGAGGCAAATATCGCTAGCGCTGCTGTCCATCCAAATTGAACAAAGAATTTTCCTGCGATGCCGCTCATGAATGCGGTGGGAAGGAATACAGCAATCAATGTAAATGTGGTTGCAATAACAGCTAGTCCAATCTCATCGGCTGCTTCCATAGCAGCTTCATATGGTGTTTTACCCATCCGTAGATGCCGAATGATATTTTCAATTTCAACAATTGCATCATCCACCAAGATACCCACGACGAGTGACATAGCGAGTAGTGTTACTGTGTTTAAGGTAAATCCAAAATAGTACATGCCGATTAAGGCAGGCAAAATAGAAAGAGGTAAAGCTGTAGCTGCAATAATCGTAGCTCGCCAATCGCGTAGAAACAGCCAAACCACTAAAATTGCAAGAATTGCACCTTCATAAAGTAATGACATTGAACCTTTATAGTTGTCAGCAACAGGCTTAACGAAGTTAAAGGCTTCTGTGATTTTGATATCAGGATGAGATGCCTTAAGCTTATCTAATGCTTCAATAACGCCTTTTTCAACATCAACTTCACTTGCACCTTTACTTCGTGTGATCTCAAAACCGATTACTGGCTGTCCATTCAGTAATGCTGCTGAACGTCGTTCCGCTATTCCATCTCGAATTGTAGCCACTTGATCAAGTCTGATATGTCGACCATCACTTAAAGCGATATCCATGGCGCCAATTTCAGCAGCTGTTTTTACAGTTGCAATCGTACGAATGGATTGTTCACTGCCACCAATCTTGGTTTGTCCACCTGAAGCATCTTGTTGAACCAAACGAAGCTGGCGAGTGATATCCGTTGCAGTCGCATTGAGTGCCAATAATTTTTCAGGATCGAGTTCGACTTCAACTTGGCGGGTGACACCACCAACACGTGCAACAGCACCCACACCTTTAACCTGTAACATAGCACGAGCAATATCGTAATCCACGAACCACGAAAGAGCTTCTTCATCCATTTTAGGGGATTGGATGGTATAGGTGAGGATAGGTGAACCAGATAGATTAATTTTACTAACAATCGGGTCTCTTAAATCAGCAGGTAGGTCTGAACGTACTTGTGAAACAGCATTACGCACGTCATCAACAGCTTCTTGTAGTGGCTTTTCTAGCTGAAATTCTGCGGTGACAGTCACAACACCATCTTGAATGTTTGTGTACTGATTTCTTAGACCTTGTAGCGTTGCAATTGAGTTTTCAATTTTTCGAGCAACTTCTGTTTCTAACTGTGGTGGAGCTGCACCTGGTAATGCGGCGGAAACAGTCACCATCGGTAATTCAATATCGGGAAATTGTTGTATTTTCATCCAGTGAAAACATAACAGACCTGCCAATCCAAGCATGATGAATAAAAGAATTCCTGGAATTGGATTTCGGATTGACCACGCTGAGAAATTCATTTTATTTCTCCTGCGATTTTACAAGCTTTTGAGTAAGTGGCGTTTCAGGAATTGCTTGCGCAACATTCACTAAATCACCATCGGTCAAGAAACCTGTACCAGAAGAAACTACTTTTACATTTAACGGGAGGTCTAAGATTTCAACTCGATCATTTTGTCGACGTCCTGTTGTTACTTTTTTCTGTGTTACACGGTTGTTTTGATCAAGTACAAAAACATAGGAAAATCCATCACGGAGCAGTAGAGCGGTCTGAGGAATGGTGATTGCTGTTTTTTCACCTAGATCAAACTCTCCCTTTACAAACATTCCCATACGAATTGCTTGAGTTGTTGGTAAATCAACATATACCAAACCATAACGTGTTTGAGGATCAATTACTGGTGCAATCATTCTAACTTGACCTGTCACTTTGGGTTGTGAAGGATCAGGTGAAATAACGTGAGCAGTCATGCCTTGTTGAAGTTTGTATAAATCTGTTGTTGTAACTTCAGCTCTCCACTCCAAGCGATGATCTCGAATCAAGCGGAATAATTCTTGACCTGTTTGTGCTAAAGAGCCAACGGTTGCAGTTCTAGCAGAAATGACACCGTTGTCAGGAGAAACGACTTGTGTTTGGGCTAAGCGCAGTTGATTGCTTTCAATTTGTGCTTTTGCTGCATCTAAACGTGCTTGAGCTGTTGCTTGTGATGTTTGATATTGTGTTGATTCTTGAGCTGAAATAGCACCAGTATTTTTTAGCTGTTGAATGCGCTTATTATTGGTAATTGCATCAGCCAAGACAGCTTGAGCTTCTGCATAGCTTGCTTTTGCTGCCGCTAAATCAGCACGAATAGTTTCACTATTAATTTCAGCTAAAATTTGACCACGTTTTACTTCATCACCGACATTTACATTCACGCGTGTCAATCTCTGTCCAGATAGCTCACTGCTAATTACAACTTCTTGCCAAGCTGCAATATTTCCATTTGCAGTAAAAACTTGTTTCCAGTTTTGTTGTTCTGGTGAAACTACTGTTACGGTCAGTGCAGCTTTTTGAGTGTTTGTTTGAGCATTTTTTTGCTTATCATCTGTATCTGAGTTTTTACTTGAACTCGTTTTCCACATAAAAAATGCAACAGTCATAAGTACAATAATGATTGCAGCAATCAACCAAACCTTTTTCTTTGTATTTTGTGAAGTTTGAGGAGCCATCTTTCCATAGTCACCAAATTTTGATGCCTAAGTATAGACGAACATTTCAACAGATGGTCAATAGTTAATAGATAGATGAATAGCTTTTAAATACACTATATGTTGGGAGACTAATGAATTGAAAGCGGCTACATATTATGAATATTTAAAGAGGTAATAAGCGGTTGATCACCACATTTTTCATCACAATCGTTGAGGTGAGTCGTTGCACATTTGGTAATGCCGATAAACTATCATCATAGAGTTTCTGAAAACTTGCTAGATCTTTGGCAACCACATGGAGAAGATAATCAGGATTACCAAACAGACGTTGTGCTTGAATAACGTTGGCTATTTCACTGACTTTTTCTTCAAATTGAGATAGTGCGCTTTTATCTCCATCTTTAAGTGTCACAAAAATGATAGCTGAGAAATTAAATCCAATTTGAGATGCTTCCAAATCCGCATGATAGCCTTTGATTACACCTGATTCTTCCAGAGCCTTTACTCTACGATGGCAAGGAGATAAGCTTAGACCTACTTTTTCAGCGAGTTCTGTGATAGATAGTCGCCCATTTTTTTGTAATTCAGCAAGAATTTTCTTATCTGTGCGATCCATTTAGAAGAATCTCCTGAATAAATAGAAATAAAAGAAATTAATTAGGAAAACATTTTAACCATTTAAGCATATTCTCTCCAATAGATTTTTCAACACATGGTTGAAATAAAAATTCATTTCAATCGTAGTGTATTGAAATAAATAGAGTTATGGATATGGATTTAAATGTAATTATTGCCTTTTGGTGTGTTTCAATCTTGTTTGTTTTAACACCTGGTGCTGACTGGGCGTATGCAATATTGGCGGGAATAAAAGGGAAGTTTATTGTTACAGCTGTTTCAGGGCTTGTACTGGGGCATTTTTTAGCGGTTTTGTGTGTTGCGGCTGGAGTAGGTGCTTTAGTTAGTCATTATCCAATTTTATTGACATCTTTAACGATTGTTGGCGCATGTTATTTACTGTGGATGGGTATAAGCTTGTTGATCCGACCAGCTACTATCTCAAGTACTGAACAGCAGACATCTACGTTTGATTCAGCAAAGTCTTGGTTCGTTAAAGGTGTGGGAATTAGTGGTTTAAATCCAAAAGTTTTATTGCTCTTTTTTGCATTATTGCCGCCATTTATTCACCCAAACTTGCAGTTTTCAGCTACAGCTCAGATCCTTTCTTTAGGTATTATTCATTTAATTAGTTGCGCGATTGTTTATGTATTGGTTGGATTGGCAGCAAAGAAACTATTAAGTACTAGACCCTATGCGGTTAGGGTGGTAAGTCGAATTTCAGGTACGTTGATGGTTTTGATAGCCACAATTCTAATTATTGGTCAGGTTTAAGTTTTATTTCGGAATCTGTAATAAAAATCACTTACAGATTCCGAACTCATTGTATTTAAAGAATTGCTTTTAAGCGTTTAACCACTTCTTCACATTGAGCGAGATCAGCAACTAAAGCCATGCGTACGTGACCTTCGCCTGGATTGCCTTGTTCAGTATCACGAGATAAATAGCGACCTGGAAGAACTTTGATATGTGCTTTTTCCATAAGCATTTGAGCAAAAGTTTCATCATTGTCAACTTTTAACCAATAGTAGAATCCAGCATCTGGCTTTTGTAGTGGTAATAAATGACCAAATTCGCTTTGGAATAATTCAAATTTCGCACGATATTGTTGGCGGTTTTCTTCCACATGTGCTTCATCATTCCATGCTGAAATTGATGCAAGCTGATGTTGAACAGGCATTGCTGCGCCATGATAGGTACGATACTGTAAATAAGGTTTTAATAATGCTGCGTCGCCTGCAACGAAACCAGAACGCATACCTGGAAGGTTTGAACGTTTTGAAAGTGAATGAAATACGATGCAATTCTTATAGTCATCACGTCCAATTTCAGCGCAGACTTCTAAAAGGCCAATTGGTGCTTGGTCAAACCAAAGTTCTGAATAACATTCATCAGAAGCAATAACAAAACCATATTGATCAGACAGTGCGATTAGCTTCTTAAATTGTTCTTTTGAGAGTACGGTTCCAGTTGGATTTCCTGGTGTACATACAAACAATAAAGCTGTTTTTTCCCAAACTTCTGCAGGTACAGCATCAAAATCGCCTAAATAACCATTTTCTTCTGTACAGTTGATGAAATATGGTTTTGCACCAGCAAGTAACGCAGCACCCTCATAAATCTGATAAAAAGGGTTTGGCATCACAATATAAGGTGCATCTTCTCTTTTAATTAAAGCTTGTACAAAAGAAAAGATTCCTTCACGTGTGCCAGAAACAGGCAAAATATGTTCTTCTGCACTGATTTGATTCAGTGAAAAGCGATTTGTAAGCCATTGTGCAATACTTTGGCGCAGCTCAGGTAAGCCCTTACTGTTTGGGTAGGTTGATAAATGTGCAAAGTTTTCAATAATTGCTTGTTTAACGAACTCAGGTGCAGGATGTTTCGGTTCACCAATAGACAATGGAATCAAAGGTAAATTGGCTGGTTGCACATTTTTAAAAAGTTGATTTAACTTTTCAAAAGGATACGGATGCAATAAAGACAAGCTAGAGTTCATTTAAACAGTTACCGAACAATAAAAATTAAGAGGGTGGATTACAAATTTGGTTTGATGCTTCATCAAGAGCCGCTTTCAGTGTCTCAGCAAAGAGTTTGACCTCTTCATCAGTTAACAACACACCATTTTTTTTGGTCACAAAGAAAATATCTTCAGCACGTTCACCTAGGGTAGCAATCCTCGCTGAGTGGATATCTAAACCTTGTAGCATGAAGAGAGCGCCAATACGTGCAAGTAAACCGGGTTGGTCAAGTGTCGATATTTCAACCATATGCTGTTGTAAAGCAGGGTTTAGTGCGATATCGACAGTGTTCTGAACATCGAAATGGCGCAAATGTCTTGGTATACGACGTTGCATGATACCAGGGTATTGGTCAGGATGGCTGAGCGCTTCAACCAATGCCAATTTCACTTTTCGTTCCCGTTCTGGGTCAGTCAGTAAGGTACCAAAACGATCTAAGACTAAATATGTGTCTAAACTAAACGCAGTACTTGCCGTAATAATTCGGGCGTCTTGAACATCAAGGTTCATACGATCTAGTACGGCTACTGTTGTGGCAAATAAGTTTGGCTGATCACGGGTATAAATAAAAATTTGTACTGCATCTTGCGCAGCATTGCGGTGAGCACGTAACAATACCAACGGAGCAGGGTTATCGCCGTGTTGTAATATGGCTTGAGTATGCCAAGCGATTTCATTTGCAGATTCTTTTACAAAGTATTCATCACCAAGTTCTTGCCAAACCTTTTCTACTTCAGCGAGTGAAAAATCATTCACTAACAATTCACTTGCAGCGAACTTGGTATCTTCAATCAGCATTTGATAATCAACTGGTCGACCTAGACCTGAACGAATCACATCACGTGCATAGGTATACAACTGGCGCATTAATGAAGCGCGCCATGTATTCCACAGTTTTGGATTTGTCGCATTGATATCTGCAACCGTAAGGGTGTATAGATAATCAAGATGCTCCATATCACCAACTTTTTCAGCGAATTCCTTCACTTCATCAGGGTCAGAAATATCTTTTTTCTGAGCAGTGAGTGACATCAGTAAGTGATTGTTGATTAACCATGCAACGAGTTTACATTCACGTTCAGTAAATCCGTGTGTGCGACAGAATTCAATGGCATCCAAAGCACCGAGTTCACTGTGATCACCGCCACGACCCTTGGCAATATCATGGAAGATTGCAGCAAGATAAACGATGTCATGACGTGAAATACGTTGGAACACTGAACTTACGACAGGAAACTCTTTCGCAAATTCAGGCTCTTTAAAACGACTTAGGTTACGCAGCAGTAATAAAGTGTGAGCATCGACTGTATAAATATGGAAAAGATCATATTGCATCAGCCCAGTAATTTGACCGAAAGCTGGGATGTAATTACCTAATACGCCATAACGTTTCATCGCGACCATAGTGTCATATAAATCGGGTGAACGAATAATCGACATAAAGAGTGCTTGATGATCAGGATTATCGCGGAAGCGTTGATCGATTCGTTTAGCTGCGAGCACAAGTAGTCGTAATGTACGTGCACGAATCCCTTTTATTTCAGGACGATTGGCGAGTAAATAGAATAACTCTAATATTGCACTTGGCTCTTCAGAGAAAACTTTGTGGTGCTGCACTGCAAGTTTGCCATCTACGATTTTGAAACGTTCATTGATGTCTTCGATTTGACGTTCATAGTCTGGTAGGCGAGGGGTAATCACTGACTCGTTAAAATATGCTAAAAGCATTTCGTTCAGTGTTGAAACTTGCTGTGCTGTTCGATAGTAACGTTTCATGAATTGTTCAACGCCATAGTTGGCAGGTTGACCTTCTTCACGAATATAGCCAAATTTAGCAGCTATTTCTCTTTGATGATCGAATAAAAGTCTATTTTCATCACGTTTTGCCAAACGATGTAAATGGCTACGAATTTCCCATATGAAGCTTTCTGCTTCTTCTAAAACTGCAAGTTCAAATTCTGTAATAAAGCCTAAATGCACTAGATCATAGATACGATTTACACGAAAATGGCGTTTAGCAATCCAACCTATTTGATTGATGTCACGGATACCGCCAGGCGCATTTTTAATATCTGGTTCGAGATTGCTTTCAGTATTATTGTGTTGAGCATAACGCTTAGCTTGCTCTTCCATTTTCGCATCATAGAAGGTTTTATCCGTCCATGTCTGTGCAACAATTCGACGTGGCCATTTTGCTAAATTTTCATTGCCTGTGATCAAGCGTGCTTCAATCAAGGTAGTAGCGACTGTTAAATCATTTGATGCTTGATCAACACAGTTTTGAATCGTGCGTACACTGGTACCTGGTTTAAAATTACCAACATCCCACAAAGAGGAAATGAAAGAAGAAATCAGCTTTTCATGTTCTTCACTGATCTCATCTTCAGACAAGATCATAATATCTGTATCTGAATATGGCAGCATTTCACGGCGACCATATCCACCTACAGCGAACAACCCTAAATTCGTTTGATCTAAACCTGCATGATTCCATAAAAAAATCAATGCTTCATCAATAGAGTTTGATCGAGCTTTAATAACTTCACGAATAGATTGCCCATTTTCATAACTCTCTTGTAATTGCTTTTCTACATCGGTTCGCCATTGGTTAATAGCTTTAATATCATGATGACTGGTGACATAGTTCAGCAATGGAGATGTATTGATCATGAAAATGGGTCTACTCAATTTAGGTTAAACGTTGGTTTGAACATTCACTTGATCTGCGGCTTGTTTTGCCAGTTCACGAGCCAAGTCTGTATTTTCAGCACGTGCCGTAGCAACACCCATACGGCGGCGTTTGAAACCTTCAGGCTTACCAAACAAACGCAAGTCAGTGTTCGGGTTAGCTAAAGCAAAATTCAAGCCAGTAAAACTAAGATTTTTTGCATCAACACCCGCATAAATCACTGCACTAGCAGCAACACTATGGCGTTCAGTATTGACTGGTAATCCTAGAATCGCACGTGCATGAAGTTCAAATTCACTTTGGAACTGAGAAGCGAGGGTAACTAATCCAGTATCATGAGGACGAGGTGATACCTCACTGAACCAAACTTTATCGCCTTTAATAAATAACTCTACACCGAAAATACCACAACCACCCAAAGCAGTCGTAACTTTATTAGCAATTCGTTTTGCTTCTTGTAAAGCTGCAGCAGTCATTGCTTGAGGTTGCCAGCTTTCTACGTAATCACCAGCATCTTGGCGATGCCCAATTGGATCACAGTAATGTGTTTCAATCTCACCAGTTTGAGGGTTTTTCGCACGAACTGTAAGTAGGGTAATTTCGAAATCAAAATCAATTTGTGACTCAATGATCACCGTGCCTTGATTAACTCGACCACCTTGCATTGCATAATCCCAAGCTGCATCAACTTCATCAAAGTTTTTTACTCGAGATTGACCTTTGCCAGAAGATGACATTACAGGTTTTACAAAGTTTGGATAACCAATATCATCGCATGCAGCACGGAAGCTTTCCAAAGTACTCGCGAAACGATATGCAGAAGTTGGTAAACCAAGTTCTTCAGCAGCTAAACGGCGAATACCTTCACGATTCATCGTAAGGTTTACAGCTTTTGCTGATGGGATCACCGTTGCCGTTTGAGACTGTTCGATTTCGACGAGAACTTCAGTCGCAATTGCTTCAATTTCTGGGACGATTAGGTTAGGTTTGATTGTTTCAATCAGTTGTTTTAATTCGGTAGGATCAGCCATATTCAAAGTATATGAATAATGAGCAACTTGCATAGCAGGTGCATCGTCGTAACGATCAGCAGCATGAACTTCGACACCTAAACGTTGTAAAGATATAACAACTTCTTTACCTAGCTCTCCAGAACCTAACAGTAAAACCTTAAATGCAGAAGATTGAAGTGGAGTTCCAAGAGTGACGCTCATGCGCATAATCCTATCCTGAGTAATTTGTGTTTAAGCATAGCAGAACTTTTTGTTGAATTAAGCTCGCTAGGAACAAAAATAATAGGTTTTTGTTAGACAAATAATGGCTTTAAGTTTCTTTATCCAAGATGGAAAGACAACTATTTATATAAATTAAATGATTTTATTGAGTCTAAAACGATTAATGTCATAGCTGCATGATAATGTGTCAACAGCCGTTGAGAATTATGACTAAATTGACTAGCATAAAGACCAAATTTTTCATCGGCGAATTGATATGTTAAATGCAAGAGTTCATCTTTTAGCAGCACTGATGATTTGTCCTTTTTTAGCTGCATGTGGTAACTCAAACAGTGAAAGCGAGAAAAAGGTTGAAATCAAACCAGCTCCAAAATTAACGAATGACGCTACAACATATGCAAATGCTGCTTGGAAGTTAATTAATGAGATAGATGTACTTGTATATAACAAGCAAGTTACTGATATCGAAGAGAAGGTGAGAAAGCCTATCCGTCAGTTGAGTACAGATTGGCGTATTAATGTCAAAATGACTGATTCTGTGACGGAAGGGAAATATGCTTTATGTCGTAAAGCGCTCACAAGCCTAGATAGTTGGGCTAGAGATGTTAAAGACAATGCAAATAACTCAGGTCAGAAGCAATCAGATTATGAGCGCGATAAAGCCCAGTGTAAGGATGCAATTGACAATCCAGCATTAGGTAATACTTCACCGAAGTAAATTTAAATTCGCGCCTAAAGCGAGAATACGATTTTCGCTTTAGGTTTTATGTAGCTTCTATTTTTCAAATTTTTTATTTTCAGGTTTTTAGATTGCTCATTATTAGAAAAATAAATCCCAGATATCAAACAAACATTTTACTTTTATTGATTCAGATTATTCACCGCAGCTAAATGTCTCAACCCATCTAAATTTATAACGATGATTTTTTTAAATCCTAATTGAATGATTCCTTGTTTTTCGAAAGCATTCAATTCTTGATTTACAGTCTGCCTAGAGACTGTCAGCATATTGGCAAGTTGATCTTGTGAGATTTGAATATTTAAATCTTGAATGGATGAGCGGTTACCGTAACCTTCTAATATAAATAACAAGCGTTGAGCAAGACGCTGACTGATCGTTTGAGTTTGAATTGCAATTTGCTCTAAAAAGACATAGCGAAGTTTTTGACTGGTCAGTAGGGCAAAGAAATACCAATAATAGGGATTTTTAGATAAAAACTCGTTCAGAGGTTGAGCTGGGATTTGAAGCACAACACTTTTTTTCAACGCAATAGCATCATGAGAGCGTGGTTGTTTGTCTATGAGAGAAATCTCGCCAAACCACATGATCGGTTCAGCGATAGCAGCAATTGCTTCATTACCGTTAACGTCTATGTAACCCAAACTAATTGAGCCATCGAGAACACCATACACACCATCAAATTGATCTTGAGCATTAAACACAGCGGCATTTTTTTCAATTATAAGTTTCTTACCATGATTCAAAATGAACTGCTTGAAAGGCTCTGCAAGATGACTAAACCACGAATTTTGCTGTAAATGGTGAATATGAATGGGATCTAACACTCTATTTCCTTTTAAAAATATAAATCCATTTGTCAGCTACATGACATTTTTATTTGCTGATTTGTAATAGATTAATAACATACACAAATAATATGGTGAATTAAAAATGACAAATTTGGAGCGTCTACTCAGTCAGTATGCTGCATATCATTTGGATCAGAAAAATATTGTGACCCATTTTGTGGGTATTCCACTGATTGTTTTTTCAATTTTATGCTTAACTGCGCGTGTGGGAGTAGAAATATCAGGAGTTTCAGTGACTTTGGCATCGATACTGATTGTATTGAGTGCGATTTACTATATATCACTGGATAAGTTATTTGGCATTCTAATGTTGATTATATTCATCGCAGCATATCCACTTGCAGTAAAAATAGCCGTATTACCGATGTGGAGCTGGTTAGGAGCGAGTATCGGTATTTTTGTAGTAGGTTGGGTATTTCAATTTGTAGGACATTATTTCGAGAAGAAAAAACCTGCATTTGTTGATGATTTGATTGGTTTAGCAATAGGACCTCTATTTGTATTAGCAGAGTTCGTTTTTCTACTTGGATTCCGTAAGCAATTACATCAACGTATTTTAAAAGAAGCACAAATGAAACGTGCAGAAATGGATATGAAACCGCAAACAGCGTCTTAATTGATCTATTACAAGTTAAAAAGCCAAGCTCATAACGACTTGGTTTTTTCATTTACTGATTCTAAAAGCTTGATCTAATTGCTAAGCTTATTTTCGGTTTAGGTTGATGATTTATTATTAAAGAGCAAATGACAGGAATTTATGAATATTGGTCCTTACCTGAAAAATTAGAAATTAAATGTCCATGTTGTTGTGTCGGTAAAGCTAATTTCGAATTTGCCAGAATAGCCAAGATAACACTCAAGAAAGATGTCGAGTATTTCCAACAACATGCTGATTTTGAATATGAGCGCTTTCAGGATAGTTGCGGAGCTTATTGGCATGCTGCATTTTATTATCCAAATTTATCAATTCCGATTGAACAAATTCAAGACTTACCTAAAGGCTATGATGCAACAGTTTGGCATGCACGTTATTCCAGACTAAGTCATGGAGGAGTCGTTTGCGAATCATGTAATTGTCAACAAAAGCATCATTTAAACTGGCCGAATGATGCTTATTACACTGTGATGTATAAACAGCAAGTTTTATGGGCGTTTCATCGTGAGGCTGCTTTGGATCTGTATCATTATCTAAATGAAAACCTAAGAGACCACAAAAATTTTCGACATTCTTTCTTTTTATTACATATCCCAACTATCTTTAA
This sequence comes from Acinetobacter sp. AOR34_HL, assembly GCF_027854795.1. NCBI lineage: Bacteria > Pseudomonadati > Pseudomonadota > Gammaproteobacteria > Moraxellales > Moraxellaceae > Acinetobacter > Acinetobacter sp. AOR34_HL. The sequence continues at coordinate 27,887 of NZ_JAKTID010000079.1, forward strand.
GCAGAAAAAAGCGAGATTGCATGTCACGCAACAATTGAAAAAGTTATTGTTATAAGTTGTTTTTTAAATTTAAGTGGTAATTAAAAAATAAAAAAAACCGCCAATCAGGTCAAATTGGCGGTTTGGAAATCAAAACTTTGATTTATACGTTGAAACGGAAGTGAAGGACATCACCGTCTTGAACGACATAAGTTTTACCTTCTAGACGCCATTTTCCTGCTTCTTTCGCGCCGTTTTCACCGTTGTATTGAATAAAGTCATCGTAAGAAATACATTCTGCACGAATAAAACCTTTTTCAAAATCAGTGTGAATCACACCAGCCGCTTGTGGCGCAGTCGCACCCACTTTAACTGTCCAAGCACGGACTTCTTGTACGCCTGCAGTAAAGTATGTTTGTAAACCAAGTAAGCTATAGCCTGCACGAATAACTACGTTTAGACCTGGCTCTTCCATACCCATTGCTTCTAAGAATTCAGCACGGTCTTCATCTTCAAGTAATGAAATTTCAGCTTCGATTTGGTTACAAAGTGGTACAACAATCGCATTTTCTTCAGCAGCAAGTTTTTTTACTGCGTCAAGATGTGGATTATTTTCAAAACCATCTTCTGCAACGTTAGCGATATACATAGTTGGTTTAAGTGTCATTAAACCAAAACCACGAACAGCTTTACGCTCATCATCTGATAGGTCAGCGGCACGAGCTGGTTTGCCTTCATCTAATAATGGTTGAATTTTTTCTAAAGCTGCTTTAGTGGCAATCGCATCTTTGTCACCACCTTTCGCCGCTTTAGTTAAGCGTAGTAATGCTTTTGCAACAGTATCAAGGTCAGCAAGAGCAAGTTCAGTGTTAATAGTTGCGATGTCATCTAATGGGTCAATTTTACCATTTACATGAATCACGTTTTCATCTTCAAAACAACGAACCACGTGTGCAATTGCATCTGTTTCACGGATATTGGCAAGGAATTGGTTACCCAAACCTTCACCTTTTGAAGCACCAGCAACCAAACCTGCGATATCAACGAATTCCATCGTAGTTGGAATAACACGTTGTGGTTTAACAATTGCTGTAAGTTTGTCTAAACGTGGATCTGGAACAGGAACAATGCCTGTGTTTGGTTCAATGGTACAGAACGGAAAGTTTTCAGCTGCAATCGCTGCCTTTGTTAATGCATTGAACAATGTAGATTTACCTACGTTTGGCAGACCAACAATACCGCAATTAAAACCCATGAAACCACTCACAAATGTGTTATTTAAAAATTGCTGATGATTTTACATGAAAGCCATGACAAAGTCAGGTCATGGCGAGTGTGGATTTTTATTTCAAGCTTAAACTTTTCGTTTATCGAGTTGTTTGGCAATATTATCACCTGTCGTTTGTACCAACATGACCAAAACAATCAGGACTAAAATCACCGCCAGCATGACTTGCATATCAAAACGCTGATAGCCATAACGATAGGCAATATCACCGAGCCCACCTGCACCAATCGCACCTGCAATGGCAGAAGAGCTGATCATGGTGACAATAGTCACGGTAAAACCTGCAATAATTCCGGGTAATGCTTCCGGAAGCAGCACGTGCCAAAGAATCTGCTTACGGTTACAGCCCATTGCTTGTGCTGCTTCAATCAACCCTTGATCGACTTCACGTAGACTGACCTCCGCAATACGGGCGAAGAACGGAATCGCAGCAATGGTTAAGGGCACAATTGCAGCCAAGACGCCGTAACTGGTGCCGACGATCCAACGGGTAAATGGAATCAAAGCCACCATCAAAATCAGGAAGGGGACTGATCGAGTGATGTTAATGATCCAGCCTAAGGATTGATTGATTTTCTTGGAAGGATAAATGCCAAAATCAGCAGTACTCACCAAAATTAAGGCAATGGGCAGACCAATCAAAAAGGCGAGAATTGCAGAAACACCGACCATGATTAAAGTATCGGTGGTTCCTGTGAGTAATAGATCAATGAGTTGATTGTACATAACCGATCACCTCAAGTTGTGTTATTGCTGGATGTTTTTCAGATTGTGGGGGGGGTAGATCAAAGTCGAGATTGCGAATCCCGATGATCAATGAGCCGATGGTACGTTGCTCAATGCTATCAATTTGACTGTAATACACCTGAACGGGGCTATTAAAGCCATCCAATAGTTCATATAAATCGGGCACCGATTTCGATTCATTGACATATTTCAATTTTAAAATCTGATGCGTACTCTGAGGCAGAATGTTTTGACTCAGTTCAAACGGTAAATTCACCTGTTTAAAGTTGAGTAACTCCTGCGTGATCTGTTGTTGTGGACTGGAAAATACCGACCAGACTTGTCCAGATTCAACGATTTCACCTTGATCAATCACGATCACTTGATCGCAAATTTCTTGGATGACCTGCATTTCATGGGTGATCAAGACGATGGTTAAACCGAGGTCTCGGCTGATCTGTTTTAATAAGGACAGAATATTAGCGGTACTTTCAGGGTCCAGTGCTGAGGTGGCTTCATCACAAAGGAGAATTTCAGGCTGAGAAACCAAAGCACGTGCGATACCAACACGTTGTTTCTGCCCACCAGAAAGTTGAGCTGTGTAATCATTTCGCTTTGCTTCTAATCCCACCAGCGTCAGTACCTCGCTGACCCGTTGTTCAATCTCAGCCTTGTCATAACCTGCAATACGCAGCGGTAAGGCTACGTTTTCCCACACCGTTTTGGCAGACATTAAATTAAAATGCTGAAAAATCATGCCAATTTTCTGCCGAGTTTTGATCAACTCGGCATGGCTCAATTCTGCGATATTTTGTTGATGAAACAAAATACTGCCTGTATCAATCGACTCTAAGCCGTTTAAGGTACGGAGTAGGGAGGATTTACCCGCACCGCTTTTTCCAATAATCCCAACAATCTGTCCTTTGGGAATATCGAGATGAATGTCTTTTAAGGCATGTAAGCGTTGGCCCTGTACATTATAAAACTTATTTAAACCACGTATTTTCAGATGCGGGACTGAAAAATCGACCTGTGAACCAAAACTCACCATGATTGTTCTCCTTATTTCCAACCTGGGAACCACAACGTTGGACCGAAATCGCTATCCAAGGCTGCTTTAACTTTTGCTGAGTTTTGATAAATCTCGACAAATTTCTGTAGTTTGTTGTCTTTGTCCTGATAATCATCACGCACCACAAATAAAATCGCATAACGTTTATTGGTATTGTCATCAAACAACAAGGCAATTTCAGGATCAGCCGTTTTGGCTAAACGTAAATAATGTGGATAGCCAAAAACGAGATCAACATCATCAATGGCACGTGCAGTTTGAGGGCCTTCAACTTCGGTAAATTTCAGGTTCTTCGGATTCGCTGTAATGTCCTTCAGTGCAGAAAGGTGATTATTGCTGTCTTTCAGCTCAATCAACTTGGCTTGTTGCAATAGCAATAAAGCACGCCCTTGATTGACAGGATCATTCGGAATCGCAACAGTTGCACCATTCGGAAGTTCATCAAAACTTTTATATTTTTTTGAATACAGTCCAACATGTGAAGCCGCACCAGCAGCAAATGACTTTAATTTAAAGCCAGTTTCTTTATTGGCATTATCCAAAAAAGGTTGATGCTGGAAAAAGTTCGCATCAATATCGCCATGATTCAAAGTGATGTTTGGGGTATTCCAGTCGGAAAACTCGACCAATTTGACATTCAAACCTTGCTGTTTGGCTTCATCCGCTGCAACTTGCAATGGATGGGCAAAAGAGGGACTAATCCCAATCACCAGTTCAGTGCTATGGTGCTGTCTTTGTTTATTCCAAATCAATAAGGCAATAATTGCGACAACAACGACAAGGCCAATACCCAACCATTTTTTAGAGGCTGTTTGAGCCATATATTTCTCCAATTCTTTTCTTAAATGTTAAGCGCTAATTTCTTCAATTATTTTTAGTTCATCTGCGTTGTTATGTGTTCTACATCGGAACTGATCAGCAGGATGGCTTGTAGCTAAATGATCGCCTTGGGCAAATAGCTTATTGCGTAATGAGCCTGTAGCATATTCAGTTTTATAGCGTCCACGTTGCTGTAACTCAGGAATTACCAGTCGAATGAAATCATGGTGTGATTCAGGTGCAACTGTACGGGTCAGGTTAAAACCATCAATGCCAGTTTGATCGAGTAGTTCAATCAGGTATTCAGCAACTTCAGCGCCACTCCCTACAATCAGGGGATAACGTCCACCCAAAACATGTTGGGCTTTTAAGTCATTTTTGCTGATGCGCTGTTCTTTAAACTTCTCATTGACGGAAGCAATGCTATTGCTCTTTTGATATGGAATCGCTTCATCATCTGCAAACTTGGCAAGATCAATCCCGACTGAACTGGCATAATGCGCTAAACCCGCTTCAGGGCTGGCATATTGACGATATTCAGCCAGTTTTTGCTGGGCGAGTTCATGTGTTTCCGCGACGACAACGGTCATACCGACAAAGACTTTAATCGCATTTTCATCACGACCTTGTTGCTTGGCTTGCAGTCGTATTTTATTAACTTGCTGACGAATCTTTTCAGGTTGATCACCACCAATAAAAATACATTCCGCATGACGTGTAGCAAACTGTAGTCCTTTCGGTGAAGCACCTGTTTGGAAGAGTGTTGGCGTACGTTGAACCGAAGGCGTAACCTGAAACACACCTTGGCTTTGGTAATATTGCCCTTGATGATTGATCGAGTGGACCTTATTCGGATCAGTAAAAACGCGTTGTTGCTTATCTTTCTTTAAGGCATCATTTTCCCAAGAGCCTTCCCAATATTGATAGCAAATCTGTAAAAATTCCTCGGCTTGATCGTAGCGTGCATCATGATCCTTTAAGCCTTTTTGCCCAATTAGGCGTTCGGCACTATCTAGATAGCCTGTGACAATATTCCAGCCCAAACGCCCTTGGGTTAAATGATCAAGACTGGCAAATCGACGTGCAAATTGGTAGGGCTGTTCATAGCTCAAATTAACGGTCACACCAAAGCTCAAATTCTGCGTGACCAAAGCCATCGCCGAAATTAGGGTAGAAGGATCATGACTTGGTAACTGAATCGATTCTTTCAGGGTGAGATCGATGCCATTCTGATAGACATCATAAACACCTGTAATATCAGCAAGGAATAAACCATCAAACAAACCTTGTTCTAAAGTTTGTGCCAATTCAGTCCAATAACTCAGTTCATTAAAGCGATGTGATTGATCACGCGGATGCGTCCATAAGCCATGATTGATATGACCGACACAGTTCATATCAAAGGCATTTAACAAGATTTTTTTAGCAGTCGTTTGGCTCATTACAAAGTCCCCCGACGTGGAGGCAGAATGCCATTCAACACATAATTACCGATGAAGTAATATTTCCAGCGTGCAGCATCATGCAAGGTGTGTACACGTGCATTACGCCAATGACGATCAAGACCATCAGCACGTTGACTGCCGCGACTACCTGCTAATTCAATCAGTTTCGATGATGCCTTTAATGCAGTTTCAGTACTATGCGCACGTACTTTTGCCACATCAATTGAGGCTTTGGCTAAGGTCTCCGCATTCAAATCTTGTTTGGCAATATCTACAGAGCGAGCTGCTTGTTTTAGTAAAAGTTCGCTGGCTTTGACATCGGTTGCCACACGACCCAGCTCAAATAGGGTTAGGGGGTCTTGAGTGGCGGAATCAATATTGGCATCAATCCAAGGGCGGGCAACACGTACACGTTCTAGGGTTTCTTCAAAAGCAGCACAAGCAATCCCGACTTCAATCGCTGCATGCATGATTTGAGCAAATGGTCCTACCAAAGATAGCTGCTTAAAGGCGGTATCAAAAGGAATCACATCCTCTTTGGCAACAAAGACCTGATGAAATTTGACTGTACCGCTGCCGGTAGTCCGTTGCCCAAAGCCAGACCAGTCATCAATCAGTTCTAATCCTTGACTGTCTCTTTGTACAAAAGCCAAAAATTCGCGTCCAGATTCATTCACCACTAAGGTCGGAATACGATGTGCAAACAGGCTACCTGTGCAATAAAACTTTTCTCCTTGAATCAGATAACCGTTTTCGCTTGGAATCAATGTGGTTTGCTTATGTGCAGAGGTACGTGTTTTAAATTCAGCCAGTGCATTACCAAAACGCGCACCTTGTAACACTTCTTGATAGAGGCGTTTTTTTTGCGCTTCCGTACCAGTATTGCGCAATACTTCCAATGCATAAAAATGGTTTTGTGGAATCTGACCGATTGAACCATCCGCACCGCTAAACAGGGCAATCACTTTAGCTACGGTTAAGCTGGAAACTTCTGCACCGCCATACTGTTTAGGTACGGTAATCGCCCATAAACCTGACTGGCTATAGGCTTCAATTTCTCTAAATGGCAAGTTTCGATTGGTATCACGTTCAACTGCCGTTTGTTTAAACATTTGACTGAGTTGAGTCGCAATTTCTAGGGCTTCTGCATCGTTTTGAATAATACGCGCTGCTTTAATATGGGTTTTGGCAAAACCTTCTAATTCTTGATATGAGGTCATGATGATTTACTCCTTAAATCCAAGCATGGCGGGCAGGGTGAGTACCATTCAGGTAATAGTCACCAATCGCATGGAATTTCCAACGCACAGGATCATGTAATGTATGCACACGGGCATTACGCCAATGCTGATCAAGATTGTGTTGGCTCAGGCTGGCACGACTGCCACCAAGTTCGAGTAATTTTTTTGAGATATGCAGGGCAGCATCATTGGCATATATCTTTGCTTCTGCCACTAAAATAGAGGCGCGCGCGGCTTGCTCGCTAGAAATCTGAGTGAGTTGATCCAGTTCATCTAGATATTCTGCTGCCTCATCTAGTAATAAAATAGCTGCATCGAGAAGGATATTGAGCTTACCAACTTCTTGTAAGGTGTAATGTTCTTCACTGGCTTTTTCTACACCAGCATCAATAATGGGACGTGCTTTACGAATGCTGGATAAAGTGTCATCAAAAGCTGCTTCGGCGATGCCAACATCAATGGCAACTTGTAGAAGCTGAGAATACGCACCGCGAACATTTGGAGTATCAGAAATAATGCGTTCATCAAAGAATAATGCGGGATCAGCGATGACGTTGTGGAGTTTTACTGTTCCGCTGGCTGTGGTGCGTTGACCAAAGCCATTCCAGTCATTAATGACCTCAACGCCTGCGGCATGTCGATCAACGATCGCAAATACGGTATAACCATCTGGGTGTAAGGCACGAATCGCTATCCAGTCTGCAAAGCTGGTTCCAGTCGAGTAAAACTTTTCTCCATTTAAAAAGTATTGCCCATTTTCCAACGTTAACGTGGTTTGAATGGATTTGGTATCTTTGGAATTTTTTTCAGGTCCACCATTTGCAATGCGTTTACCTGCAAGAATTTCAGTGTAGATAAACTGTTTTTGCGCATCTGAACCCGTGATATTAATAAAATTTAAAAGACCGAATTGGTTTTGTGGAATTTGCCCAACATTGGCATCGGCTTTACTCAAAATACGAAACACATGGGCCAAAGTTTTATTGAAGACAAAAGCACCACCATATTGTTTTGGGATACGGATACCGCCTAAACCCTTTTGACTAAACTGATTGATTTGTTCCGTTGGCAAAATACGATTTTGGTCTCGTCTATTTCGTTCTTCTAATGCAAAGTCAGAAACTTGATAGGCAGCATTAATGGCCTGCTGATCATTTAAAATCAGTTGTACTGGAGCTTGGATCACTGATTGATTACTGGACATGTAAACACCTCTAATAGATAAGAGGAACTTTACAAAAGTTTTACTTTTCCACTAAACCATCAGTTTTGGCTTGTATATCACAATAATTGTTAAGCATTTTTTATGAGAAAAATGAAATAAAAAGTGATATTTAAATTTTAGTGAAAACAATTGTTTATCACTTTTGATGTAAACCTAAAGCTACAAAAACAGTTTTTTTATGACTAAATAGAATAACTTCATCTAAAAAATGTATAGCAAGCTTTAGCCAAAATTAAAAAAGATAGAGCAAAAACGACATTGTAATCATTCACTTTTACTTCTAAAGTAGGGAAAACTTTATGTTTGATCGAATAGAAAAATAAATTTGGAGTGTCTATGCGGGTTTTATACCAATTTCCTTTATCTCACTATTGTGAAAAAGCTCGCTGGTTGTTAGATCATAAGGAATTGGACTATGTTGCACATAATTTAATTCCTGGTTTTCACCGAGCGTTTACCTATCTCAAATCAGGGCAATATTTTTTGCCAATGTTGAAAGATGACAAACGCTGGGTTGCAGATTCAACCAAGATCGCCCTCTATCTTGATGCGACTTATCCCGAACATGCATTATTGAGACGTGATGAACAGTTACGTGAGCAAGCTTTAGAAATTGATAAATTATCGGGTGAGCTGGGTGTGCATGTCCGACGTTGGTCATTGGCGCAAGCGTTATCTGTTGGCGATCATCCACTCGAAATTATGATGGGTGAGCAAGGCTATTTACGCCAGTTTGAAAAAATTTCTAAACCAATTTTAAAGAGTTTAGTTTCTTCAAACTATAAGTTAAATCCTCAGAAAGTCGCAAAATCTAAAGTGAGAATGACTGAGCTGATTACCGACCTCAATCAACGCTTGATTGATAATCAAGGGCGTTATTTGGTTGGCGATCGTCTAGGTTTAGCAGATATAGCAGTTTGTTCAATTCTTGCGCCTTTACTCGTGATTAAAGGTACGCCGTGGGAATTGGAAAATGATGATATTGAACAATTCACGGGTGAATTGAAGGAATATCATGACTATTTATTAGATTTACCGCTTGGACAATATGCACAGCGTATTTATACGACTGAACGTAATGCACGGGTTGATTGGCGGGGTTTATAAGATTTGTTGGTGAATAAAGCCCTGATTGAAAATAATCGGGGCTTTTTTATGAGAAAGAAAAGAGCAAAATAGTCAATAAAGTAAAAAATTATCGGTGAATAAAATTAATTATTAAAAGAAAATTCGTTTTAAATAGAAAATATTAGAAATTATTGCCAAATTTACTTTAAAAAAACTGAAAAGAGGGAAATAATTATAAAAAGTCTTTGCTATCTTATGTTTCAGGGTGTGATGGGGATCGAAACGAGTTGTTCACTATGGGGAGATGAGTTGAACAGTTGCTCAAAAGGTCTTGTTTCGGCTTTGAGACAAAGATAAACCAAAAGTTTATCGGAATCATGTTTGCGTTATCCATGCAGCATCGTCAAAAGTTAAACGAATGTTTTCCCTTGACCCTTAAAAATTACTGAGTGAGCAGTTCCGATAGAAGCATAAATTCAGAGTGAGAACTGTAGAATGGAATTGGATCGTTTTGATAAACAAATTCTTGAAATTTTGACCCATGAAGATGTCAATCTAAATGAGCTTTCAGAGCGTATTAATCTATCTGTAAGTTCAGTGCATCGCCGTATTAAAAATTTAATTGAATCCCAAGTAATGGGGCAACTTAAACGAGAAATTAACTTTAATAAGCTTGGTTTTAGTCTGCACATTCTTTTGCAAGTGTCGCTTAGTAAGCATGACAGCGAAACTTTTGATAAGTTTTTAGAAGAAATTGAAGATATTCCAGAAGTGACCAATGCATTTCTAGTAACAGGGCAGAGTGCAGATTTTATTTTAGAACTGGTAGCGAGAAATATGGATGACTACAGTGAAATTTTATTACGCCGTATTGGTAAGATCGACAGTGTAGTCGCACTTCATTCGAGTTTTGTGATCAAAGAATATAATGTTTTCAACTGTTATAAGCTTTTAAATAAGCTATAAAAAATGCATCTAAAAAGATGCATTTTTTACTCACTTGAATCAGTTAAGCATCGAGTTGAGCTAAAACTTCTTCTGTAAATTCCACGTTTGTATAAACGTTTTGAACATCATCAAGATCTTCAAGCATATCAATCATTTTCATGATCTGTTTAGCTTGATCGATATCGTTGATTTCAGCTTTAGTCGATGGGCTCATGACTACTTCGGCATTGTCAGATTTTAATCCTGCTGCTGTAAGCGCATCTTGAACATCACCAAAACTTTCTGGACTAGTGATAACTAAGATACTATCTTCATCGATCTCGATGTCATCAGCACCAGCTTCTAAGGCAACTTCCATCACTTTGTCTTCTAATGAAACATCATCAAAAGAAATTTCGCCGCGCTTAGTGAATAGGTACGCTACTGAACCGTTGGTACCCAAGTTGCCATTGGTTTTACTAAAGCAATGACGAACATCTGGAACAGTACGGTTTAAGTTATCAGTCATGGTTTCAACGATAACTGCAACACCACCAACACCATAACCTTCATAGGTTACTTCTTTTAAATCATCATTATCTTCGCCACCAGCACCACGTTGGATCGCACGGTTGATGGTGTCACGTGTCATATTCACAGAAAGTGCTTTTTCAACAACGGCACGTAAACGAGGGTTACTCGCTGCATCTGGCCCGCCTAAACGTGAAGCTGTTACGATTTCACGGATGTATTTAGTAAAAACTTTACCGCGACTTGCATCTTGTTTAGCTTTACGATGCTTAATATTGGCCCATTTAGAATGACCCGCCATGGAAGTAACTCCAAAAAATTAAAACTCAAAAAAGTGCGTGAATATTAGCATAGCGATAGTTTTGTTGAAAACCACCGCATTAAGCATTCAAAATTTAAATTCCTGATCATGTATTAAAGATTGATCAGAAAGAATGCAAAAATTAGTTAATCTTTACGTCAATATCGTATTCAGCATAAAGAGCTTTGATTTGTTCCAAATCTTTTTGTAAATCTGTAGGGTAAATTTTTCCTAAAATACCACCTTGTTTTGTACGTGCATTGGCATACATCAAAATAATAGGTACGTTGGCTGCTTTAGCAATATGCCAAAATCCTGAACGAATTGGTTTGCGATCTTCACCATTTTTTGCGCGTGTTGCCTCTGGAGCTATGACTAAGTTAAAGCGCTCATTACGCTTAAATAAGTCGACCATTTGCGTCACTATGTCTTTATTTGCTTTACGATCAACAGGAATACCACCAAGTTTTTCTAAAATAGGCTTGAGAGGGCCTTTGAATAGTTCTTTTTTTATCAGTGTATGTATTTTTAATTCTAAAATTTCAAATAAAGCCAGAGAAAGGATGGTATCTAGGTTTGATGTATGCTCGAATCCAATAATTACTTGTTTCTGTTCCAAAATTGCGGGATCAACTTGATATGTCCAGCCTGCTGCCTTAAAGATTGATTTTCCAATAATTTTTTTCATAGCAGTCATTCATCGTTCAAAAGAATCACAGCAGTTTAATATGACTTATTGTGAAAATATATATATCCTTAACAACCACAACTTCATGATTTCGGCAAATTGAATATTTTTCAAGGAATAGCAAATAATTCTGATCTGTTGATTCAGTGATATGTAAGCTTGTTACCATAACAAACTCGTAATCACAGCATGAATATGCTGAACTCACTTAATTTAGATTCGAGAAAAACTTGGTGAAAAGCTTTAAGAAGTGGCTAAAACAAATGATCAATCAATACCAAGTGAGTTCTAGATCAGAGACATTGAACTCTAATATAGCAACCGCATATGATGAAAATGAAGTTGAAGCCATAGTGCCCATGCAAATAAGCCATGCTGGAATGCGCTTCATCATGGATTTTGAGGATATGAGATTAAAATCTTATGATGATGGAGCAGGCACTTGGACTATTGGATATGGAACAACGATTTATCCAAATGGAGTGAGAGTTAAAAGAGGTGAGACCTGCACTGAAAGTGAAGCAAAAGCTTATTTTCAACATGATTTATTAAGGTTTCAGCGTACAGTAAATCACCTTGTTAATGTTTCATTAAAGCAAAATCAGTTCGATGCCCTTGTATCATTGACTTATAACATTGGTGAAAATGCATTTAGAACATCAACATTATTAAAGTATCTAAATATGGGGAAATATTCAGCAGCAGCCGAACAATTTGAGGTTTGGAATAAGGCTGGAGGGAATGTGATGCGTGGATTGGTGAGACGTCGACATGCTGAAAAAGAACTATTTCTAAAATAATTAATGAAGATAGAAACAGTAAATACGTTAAGGGAGATTCTGTAATAATGAATAGATCTATCGTAACTCTAACTGATGATCATCTTGAGTTAGCTTAATTTTAATTTTTCTGTACTTACGCTTATTGGGTTCTATAGCAGAATTTTTTAATTCGTCTGAAAATTTCTTTTGATGCATAAGTTCAGTATAGGTTTTATAACCTAAAATAATTCGACTTGGATATTGCCCATTTCTATTTAAATAGTACTCAATAGATTGGTTTAATTCTTCTAATATACTAATATTGCACATATTTATAAGATAATCTTAGATTCGATCTTATCCTAACATAAAAAATAAGCTTTGTAATGTAAATGCAATATTTAAATTCTATGAAAATTTTATTCGAGAGATTTTAATTTTATTTAATGATTTATCTAATAAGAAATAAGCCCACTTCTATAAGTAGGCTTATTGAGCAAATTTAGTAATATTTAAAGACTTTATGATCAGAAGTTTATGTTATTTGTAACTATAATCTTTTGATATTTTTGACTGGAATTAACTAAATTAGCAAAGGGAGTTAAGAGTTCAATGCAAGAACAGAAATATTACTTGCTTGTAAACCTTTTTTACCTTGCATTATGTCAAGTTTAACGCGTTGACCTTCAAAAAGTGTTTTAAATCCGTTGTTTGCAATTTCGCTGTAGTGAGCGAAAACATCTTGACCATTATCTGACTGAATAAAACCAAAACCTTTAGTTTCGTTAAACCATTTAACTGTACCATTCATACCATTTGACATAATAATATCCTTTCTCTTGATGAGAATAAATTTATAAAAGACTGATTTTAAAATAATAAACTTGAAACTAAAATATCAAATAAGCGGGAAGTATTCATGAAAAATGAGAATTTTAATGAGACAAAAATATATTTTCTTATCGTGTATATTCACTATACGCTTTATATGTGAATTAGCAATCTTTATTTTTAGATTAAAAAATGAACCAATATTAATGTTATGAATTACATAAGATTAATACAGAATATTTTTCTAAAAAAACTTAAATAATTGGATGCGGGGGTTGGATTTGAACCAACGACCTTCGGGTTATGAGCCCGACGAGCTACCAGACTGCTCCACCCCGCACCAGTGAGTTGACGTTATACGCGGTATAATTGATAAGGTCAAATAAATCTTCAATAAATAATGCTATCTGAAGTATTTTTAACCTTTATTGAGGTTTTAACATGATTTTATCTATAATTAATAGATCTTATCTTGACCTACTAATCGTGTTTTAAAGCGGCGATGGAACCACATATATTGTGTTGGTTGAGTACGAATTTGATTTTCTAATATTAAATTTACACGAGTCGCATCATTAATTTCATCATTTGTAGGAAAATTCTCAAGCTGCTTCTCTAATAAAATATGATACTGAGGATTTTTAATATCTCCAGTTCGATAGAAAAATAAAGAAATCGCTACAGCATTTGCAATTTTAATTAGACGTCTATGTGTGGTTAATGTTGCTGCCTGTACACCGAAAAATGGGGCCATCACACCTTGTTTGAGTCCAAAATCTTGATCGGGACTATACCAGATAGCTCGTCCAGCTTTTAGACTGCTAATTAACCCTTTCATATCATCTTTTGAGATCTGATGTTTATAGCTAGAAGCTCTACATCTTGTAATCATCATATCAAGTAGAGGATTGTTCTGAGGGCGATAAACTACATCTAGATCAAAGAAGCGACTACTGATAAATCCTCCAGCATCCAGTAGCGTGGTATGACTTCCTAATAGTAATATTCCATGTCCTTTTGCTGAGTTAATGTGTTCGATACCATGGATATGAATTCTATTTTCATACCATTTAGGGCAATACCATGCATTTAATGCTTCAAATACTCCAAGCATGGTATTGAAAAAGACCTCTTGACCATCTCTATATAATGATTCAGCATCTTTTTCGGGAAAACATATCATTAAGTTTTTAAGTGTAGTTTTTCTTCTTGAATGAAGATATTTCCATGCTAATTTTGCTAAACAATTTGCAACTCTGTGCTGAATAAACCAAGGTAAAATTGCACCAATCATAAGTAGGGATATTGCAATCCAAATACCCCAGTATTTGGGCAGTAAAAAAGCCCACTGAAACTTTCCTGCCTCATAATGTTTGTTGGTTTTCATAGCAGTCTGTTTCGTTTAAAAAACTCACCAGCCTAGCATATTTTAGATTTATTTGTTTTAGAGAAATCTTTACTTCTAGAAAAGCATATTCACTATATTCTTAAGTTATTATTTTACATTAGATTAATGTATCTAGAATTGAGATGTTATTCACGGCTCAATTCTTTGGGTAACGTTCATCTGATGGCGAACAGTACTTATATTTTCGTAAATGATTTTACGCATACGATTGATAGCGCCTAAAGGTTTGTGTTCAGGCAAGGAATGCCAAGGTGTAAATGAAAGATTCTCACAGAACTGATTTTGTTCTGGGGTGTCAAACTCTTGTTTAGGAATGTTTATGATTGCAACAGTATAAAATGGGGCGATTGACTCTTTCCACTCGGTCATTGAATCTTCGACAGACATGTTAGATGAAGTTCTTGGTTGAACCATAAATTCCATACAAACATTTTTTTCCTGTAAGGTGCTTCTAAGCGCTGTTCTTAAATAATCAGGGTTTGTTTGTTTAGTTATAAACTCGGAAGTCTGTGTGCATGGTTTAACCGAGTATTTTACTGCTTTTCTATCAGCTCCTGATCCAAGTTGATAGGGAACCATCGACCAATAACGACTATTTATTGGATTAGTTATTTTTGAGTTCGCGGCACTAAAAGCATTTTTTGTACCTTTAAAACCAAGTGTAAAAGGGAGTTTTAGTTTTTTTAAGATACTATCACTGCTGGTTGCATCCACAAATTTAAGATATCGACTTGCATTATCTGCAAAGAAAACAGGATGATTAATCATAATAAAATCTTGAGTCGTGGCATTTTTTTCATTTTCTAGAATTTTATTGCCTGTAACGCCTAAAATTTTAATCGCCATGCCACGAGCATCTTTTTCATAGTCTGCTTTTGAAGCATCGCTAGATGCATTTGAAAAACGGATCCAAGCATCATAATTTTTATTGGGTATGAAAATGCCATGTGCAAATTTTTCGGCTAAATTTGGTAAAACTTTGAATTCTGCTTTCACACAACCATGGGCTTTAGGATGAGCGTCTCGTAGTGCTAATTTTGTCGCGTATTGTTTGCGAATAGTTTCTTCAATATGTTGAGAAATTTCATAGGCGAGTTTCTCTTCGTTGTCTTGAAGCTTCTCACCTAAAAAATGATCGGGTGTTGGGTATGAGAAATTTGTTTTTTTTGGGGAGTTGGACGTATCTACATCATTTAATTTGATAGGAGCTGAGCTACAACCTATGCTAAAAAGTGTTGAAGAAGTAACTAAAATGAATAAAGCATTTCGAGAAGTATTTTTGATTATTTTCATAGTTTTAACTCATTTAGCATTATCAAATTCTAGTGCTTATTCTAAATAAAGTATATTTAAACACGAGTGTTTTTATTATTCATATACAATTGCTTGTACAAATGCCATCGTAAAAGTCTAGGAAATTTCCTACTCTTAAATAGATTATTGTAGATTTTATAGAATAGACTTCTTGCAAAAATCAAAAAACGATCAACGTTTTGTTTGTTTTTTATCCAGATTAAAAAGTCATGTTCTACTATCATCAGTACATGAAATATGAAAAAGTAAAGATGCTATCAAATAGTCAGTTTAAACGACTGATTGGAATACAACCCTCAACCTTTTTAGAAATGCTTGAAGTATTAGAGTCAAGCCAAGTCAATACTCAACGAGGTAGACCTTCGAGTCTTTCACTTGAAGACCAACTGTTAATGACGCTAAGTTATTGGCGTGAATATCGCACGCTCTTTCATGTTGCTATGAGTTATGGAATCCACGAATCAACTGCGTCCAGAATTATTCATAAAATAGAAAATATTTTAATAAAATCTGATAAATTTCATTTACCTAAGAAACTACCGCATGGTGCAGGGATAGATTGGAATGTTGTTATTGTCGATGCAACTGAAATGACAATTGAGCGTCCCAAAAAAACAGAAAAGATTCTACAGCGGTAAGAAAAAACGACATACGATCAAAGCTCAACTCATCATTCATTATGAAACGATGCAGATTATTTCATTAGGTCTTACACATGGGAGTACACATGATTTCCAGTTGTTTA
>NZ_JAKTID010000080.1:0-68915 GCF_027854795.1 Acinetobacter sp. AOR34_HL
GTTTCGATTTCCCAGCGTAATGCATAATCACGAATAGCAGAAGCATTAAACATAGGAGAAACAACAAGTAAAAGTTCTCCATCTTCTAATCGTAGCGCACTAATATACAGTTTCACTCGACCAACCCAAATACGTCGTTTACGACATTCAGTTTGACCAACTTGAAGATGACGAAATAAATCACTAATTTTATGATTCTTGGCTAAGTGATTGGTCACAATAAAGTTTTTTTAACACGTATACAGAAGTGAATGTCATTTTCAATTAACCATGTAAACCATTTCTCACCGATAAATTCTCTGTCTGCGAACACATTCACAATACGATCTTTACCAAAAATGGAGATAAAGCGTTGAATCAAAGCAATACGCTCTTTTGTATCTGAATTGCCACGTTTATTGAGCAATGTCCAAACAATAGGTATCGCTATTCCACGATAGACGATGGCTAACATCAAGATATTGATATCTCGTTTTCCCCATTTCCAATTAGTTCTATCCAAAGTTAATTGGACTTTATCAAATGAAAATATATTGAAAATTAACTGAGAAATTTGACGATAATCGAAATACTGACCTGCAAAGAAGCGTTGTATACGTCGATAAAATGATTGTGGTAAGCACTTGATGGGTAAGGCTTTAGATGCAGAAGAAAGATTACATGTCTGTTTTACAATTAATGCAAGCATAATCAGTGTAAAACATTTTGCATGTGACTTGTTCCACTTTAGATATTTGTTTAAGATGAGATATAACTCATTGAAATGTGTCATCATATTCGTCTTCAGAAAACAAGTATTATGCCATTATTTCAATGAGTTATATTTTTTTGTCGTGTACAAAGAAATAAGCTTTTAGTTGTTCAAACATGTGGGACCACCTCTATTTAAAAAAAGGAAAGAAGATGAAAATTAAGTTTTTAACAGTTTCATTGATGCTTATTCTGCCATTTTCTGTTTTTGCAGCAAATACTGTAGTAGAAAAAGCGGTCATTGAATCAAATAATACATATAAGGCGAAGTATAACTTAGAGGATATGACTGAGTTTAATCAGGCTCAAAAGGGCTTTATTGCCAAGCCAACAGGTCAAATTAAAAGTGAGAAAGGCAATGTTATCTGGGATTTTGATGCATTTAGTTTTTTACAAGATCAAGCACCAAATACCGTTAATCCCACTCTATGGCGACAAGCAAAATTAAACAACAATGTTGGGCTATTTAAAGTAACAGATCGAGTTTGGCAAATTCGTGGTTTTGATTTGGCAAATATGACCATCATTCAGGGTGATACTGGCTGGATTATTGTGGATACATTAACCTCTAAAGAAACGGCTGAAGCAGCACTTAAATTTGCTAGACAGCATTTAGGTGAGCAAAAAATTTCAGCCATTATCTTTACCCATAGCCATATCGATCATTTTGGTGGTGCATTAGGCGTTCTTTCTAGCGAAGAAATTAACGCTAGAAAAACTCCAATTATTGCGCCAAAAGGCTTTATGGAAGAAGCGACCAGTGAAAATGTGATGGCAGGTTCAGCCATGATACGTCGTGCGACTTATATGTATGGAACTTTTCTACCTAAAAATGCGGAAGGAGTGGTGGATACAGGTTTAGGTAAGGCTGTTGCTGTGGGAAAAATGGGCATCCTTGAGCCTACACAACTGATCACTCAACCAGAACAGAAAATGACGGTTGATGGCTTGGATTTTGTGTTTTATAACGTGCCGGGTTCAGAAGCACCAGCAGAATTAACGTTCTCTATCCCATCATTGAAACTTTATAACGGCGCAGAAATTCTATCTCATACCATGCATAATCTTTATACCCTTCGGGGTGCTAAAGTCCGTGATGCCTTAAAATGGGTGGGCTATCTAGACCAAGCAATGCAGCATGCCAAAGCATCCGATGTATTGATTGCACAGCATCATTGGCCTGTCTGGGGCAATGACAATATTCAAGATTTTATTAAAACCCAGCGAGATGTTTATAAGTTCACGCATGATCAGACGGTGAGATATATGAACTCTGGTTTTAATGGCGCTGAAATTGCCGAAAAAATTAAGCTTCCAGCGGCACTTGATCAAAAACTATATGCTCATGGCTATTATGGAACCCTAAAACATAATGTAAAAGCAGTATACCAATATTATATGGGATGGTTCGATGCCCATCCTTCCAATTTAGATCCATTACCCCCTAAAGCTGTTGCAAAAAAATATATTGAGTTAGCAGGTGGGGAGAACAATGCATTGAAAAATGCGCGGGATGCCTACGCTCAAGCTGACTATAGATGGGCTGCCGAGATTTTAAAACATATTGTGTTGAATAACCCTCAAAACCAACAAGCAAAAGACTTATTGGCGAATACTTATCGTCAATTGGGCTATGCTGCTGAGGCTTCAACTTGGCGTAATTTCTTTTTGGTGGGCGCTCAAGAGCTACAAAATAATGTACCCCTACAAAATACTTCTGATCCGAGTGATTTATTGATTCATACACCAACTGAAAGATTTCTTGAAGCTATGGCGACAAATTTAGATGTGGAAAATTTAAAAAATGAAAACCAGTGTATCAATCTGGTTTTGTCGGATACCAAAGAGCATTTTTCATTATGGGTTGAAAACTCAGTCATGCAGTTTAAGCGTTATGATGAAAGTAAAGATTTGGCATTGGATTGCCCTACATTAACCTTAACCAAGCCCTTATATCTAAAAATGATTACAGGTCAAATAGAAGGGGTAAAAGTCCTGCTTTCTAAAGACAGTAAAGTCAAAGGTAATCCACTGAAAATTGGAAAATTCTTTGCAATGTTTAAACGTCCAGATTCAATTTTCCCGATTGTGACTCGACCAAATGGCTAAGCTCAAATAAGTAAAGTCGAAACTTAAATTAATAGATCCAAAGAAATGGGTGAAATTATCAACTTGGTTCTCCCAATCTTATAACAGGAATACAAGAAATTATTTCTTGTATTCCTCTTTAAAATTAAAAGTAAGCTATATGTATTTTAACTCTATTGATACTTTATTAAATGGTTTTTGAATTTTTATACTTTATTTTCGATGGAGATATTTTTATTAGTAGCTTGTTTAAAAAAGATTTGTTTATTTTTCTATTAATTGCTTCTAAATAATAACTTCAATATTTTTGTGGTTAAAAGGCAAGGGGGTATTATGATGTGTTTTTTATTGAAAATAAGCTTTTATATTAGGTTTCTCACTGCCCGCACTGCGCGTCATTCGTACACTTAATCAGCTGCTCGAATGGAGAGACAAACCGCTTGCGATTCGCTGTGACAATGGACCTGAATTTATCAGCCACGAATTCGTGCGTTGGGCAACGGAGCATGGTATCAGTATTGAATATATACAACCAGGCAAGCCACAACAAAATGCTTATATCGAACGCTACAATCGTACAATGCGCTATAGTTGGGTGAGCAAACATTTGTTCGATACATTGGAGCAAGTACAAGATTATGCAACACAGTGGTTGTGGCATTACAATCATGAGCGACCACATCAAGCTAATAGAGGAAAACCACCTTTGATGGCAGCTTAACCTCTACTTTTAACTTCGGTTATTTATGGGAGGATTACCATACAATTAGGCGAAATATTTACTTCGTCTATTGTTGAATGCATCTAATGTTCCTTCCAATATGTTAACAGCATGTTGATTTAAGTCATAACTCTCTATCGAACCAGAGGTATAATTGATAGAAAAATTATCTTCTCTGTAAAAATCAGTGTAAATAATTTGTTCGGCATCACAAACTATTGCAAGATTTGGATTGTGAGTAACCATTATTATTTGTCTTGTTTTTTTAGCCTCATTCAAAATTGGCACTAAAGAATTTACAACAGTATCATTATCTAAATTTTCTTCTGGTTGGTCTAGGATAATTGGCGTCTTATCTTGATCTACTAATAAGTAGAATATCAGCAACAATGCCCCACGTTGGCCAGGAGATAATTTATCTACCTCGGCATTCTGAAAGCGTAAAGAGTATTTAGATTTTATAAACTCTAGACTATAGACAAAATTATAAACATCTTTAGGTTTTGTATTTTTTTTCACCATATCGGCTATACCAGTAGCATCGTTAACTTCTTCTAACTTCGCAATAAGTTTTTCAATAAAATTAATACATCCTTCTTTTGTATCAAGATCTTCATGCTTGGATAATTCATCTAAAGTTTTCTTAATATTATCAGGTGTAAATTCTAACCTACGTTGCATAATTAAGTTTGTTAATTCATCCTGAAAATGTTCAGTCGAAAAGTTCAGTTTTGATACAAACTCGAATTTATTTTTCTCATTAATAAACTTATTTTTCTCGATAGCCTTTTGCACTGGCCCATAGAGAGATTCTCGTATAAGCTTTTTACTTTCTAAAACCTCAAATATTTTAATTGAAATATCTTTTCTATCATTCCTTTTTTGAGTTAGCTGTTCAGGCAATTTTTCTATTAGTTCTAGTTGATATTGAATTCCAAATAAAGAGTCTAGGGACGAATTGTCTCCTTTTAATTCCAACTTCTTATTATCCCATTTTCTTAAGTTTTCTAAATATTCATTATATCTTTGCAATGGCTCAGTTAGTTGTCCTCGAACAGTTTTCACTACTTCATTACAAGTTTCAATTTCTTTATTTAAAGAATCAATTCTGAGAGAATTTTCTGCATTTTCTTCATTTAAACTATCAATTAGCTCTACAATTTTCGTTGTATCTATCTTAAATGTAACAATATCATTATCAATAGATAAAACTTTTAAACTTTCACTAATTTGTTCCTTAAATGCTTGAACCTGCTCTTTTAAAATTTCATATTTATCAATAATTTGTTTGGAAATAACTATTTTTCTTTGATTATCTACTACTTGTTCGTTGAGTTTTTTAACCTCACCTAATAATTCAATCTGCCTTAAATTATTAGCATCCATCTTCGCTTTTAAAGACTGTTGTTCTGGGGTAAGCTCTTCACTTGGAGATTTAACTTCGATAGGCTTAATTGATTCATGATCTTGTAATTCCTGTAACTTTAATTGTCTTTTACTTTCTAAAATATTTTTTACACCTGCTTGTGCTTGATATTCTAAGTCTTCGATTTCTGTATTTAAATTACTTAAAGCTAGTTTTAGTGAAGATAAATGATCATTTAAAGCACTTTCTTTAAACTTAATCAATGTGTCAAGAGATGTACACTCATTTCTATCCTCTTCAGATAAGTAAGAAAATATAACTGAATTAAGCTCATTTTGAAATTCGTTATCTCCTTGATCAGGATTACAAAGTTTTTCAAAATATACCTGAGGAATATAACGGACTCTTTCTGCTTTTCCATGATCGACATTTGAATCTAATGATTGACATTCTTTTGTACCATTCAACCATGTGAGGCTTGCTTCAAAATCTGATGCAAATCCGCCTTTGCCTTTGAATCGACCGTCTTTTAAAAATGAAAAGAATTTACTACTCGACTTCGAATTACCTAGAAGGGAAATCACATCAGCCAATGCACTTTTTCCACTGCCTTTTTTTCCAATTATTGCTACAAGATCATGGCTAAGTTTAAGATTTGTTCCATCAAGCCAAGTATGGTTACTCGATGCTGAAGATTTTTTTGAAATTTCTATTTTATCAATGAAGTAACTGCCTTTACCCTGTTTAATTAATTCTTTTTCTGGCAACTCACCAATATAAATTCTATTTTGAGGCTCTAATGTTGCTTGTACTAAACCTGCAAAAGTCGGATCAGCTTTTATCCATGTGAAACAATTTCCGATTCTATCTTTATCAGTTGTTTTATCAGAAAAATTATGAGCATCACTACAGTCTAATAGTAAGTCATTAACACCATAATTTATAAGTTTTTCTTTAGCTTTATTGAAGGTTTCATATGATTCTGCTGCGGTAAAAACAATCTTTGCACTATTAATTAAATGTTTTTTAACAGCTATAGAGCCATCTGTCCACTTAAGCTCATCCCACTCAGTTTTTCCTATAGCAATTAGATACTTATCTTTAAAACAACTTTTTTCTAGACTTTTTAAAATTGAGTCTAGACTTAAATTTAAATTATTAAAGCCTTCAATTAAATCTGAACCATACTTATTTAGCTCATTAGGAGGGACTTGTGCCTTGATAGATTTCCCAAGATCCTCTACTGATTTTCTTGTAACACTAAGATTCCATGGTGTTTGATCTTTCTCAAGGATGTACTTAGCATCTAATGTGTTTAAAAACTGTGATTTTATCTGATCCAAAGGTAAAATTTTCTCATCTGCGAAAATAACATGAAGATTTATACGGTTTAACTTTCCAAATTGAACGCCAGCAAATTCCTGTAATCGGAACTCCACAACTGGTAAAATTAAATCAATATTCTGCAATCGTCCTTTGGCTTTTTCTTGCAGAATACGTTCATATCCATCAATAAAAAAATAATCATTTATCCCTAAAACTTTGAAGGAGTCTGGTAGTTTTTCTAAATCTGTTAAATATTTTTCCCAAGTAGCATCGCAATCATCTCCATATTTATGATCAAGAGATGCTGGGGTATGTACATGTAGATCCCACTTTCTCCATTCCGAACCTTTGCTAAACATATAGCCCCCTTTATTTATTAAAATTAAAATTCTCTCAGATTAAGTTATTGAGTTTTTAAAAAAGCTTAGATAACGCCCCAATATGTTATCAAATTAGGCCTAAAAAACTCATTAAATTCAAGAAAAATAGCATCGAAAATTGAATTTAAAACTTTAAACAAAAGTTATTGTTAGATGCAATATCACAAATAATTTTACTTAAATAGAATTTAAATATCTTTATATATAATAAAGTAGTAATTATTTCAAATAAAATCAATTATTTGCTTTTGGTTACAAGGATGATCAATATCTTAGTAATACCTCCAATCTGCATAGCTAGAACTAATCTAACTCGTTGAGTGGCAATGTAAGCTGTTTATTGAGCTGATCTATATGTACTACACGATTAATTGAGGGCGCTTGCTTGCCCATTTTACGTATAGGGCTATGCCATTCAATGATAGGACCTTTGGGATTTGAAATTGAGAGAATATTTAGCCCAATAATATTGCCATTACATAAAAAACCTTGCACTTTTATCTCGACTGTATCATCAGTATACCAAGGTTGAATAGAGGGATAAAAAGTAGGAATATCGTCATCTGATTTTATTTTTAACCATGCTTTAATCCTTTGATTAGTTAGTTTTTTTATTACTTTTTGAGTATATGGGTCATATTTGAAATGTGCCAAGAATATACATTCTGACTCAAAGCTTGAAAAGACTCGCCATTTGCCATCAGGTTTATCTAATTTTATAGGGCGTATTAATAAATTCGTAATGGTTTTGACCGTTGGATGTGAAGATATAAAAGGATAAGTCATTAGAAATGAAACTTTCTCATAACTTGCAACCAAAAAAGCTATATTGTTGATGAATAGTTTCTGCTTATTTTCAAGTCCTAATTCCAGAAATTTGCTTGTATCACGGACTTTATTTGGAAGAGGAAAGAACTCAAGAAATGCCTGAATATCTGAATTTATATCTTTTTCTTCATTAACTTTACGAATATACCAATTTGATTCGTCAAAAGAGGTTGTTAAAGAAAAGACAGGTAAATTAATTTTTCCCTCTATTTGCGCTGAATGATATTTATTTCTAGACCAAATATCGCCAATCCGAAAACTCCTTGAACTAGATGAAAGTGATATATGTTCTAATACGAAATTTCCTACAACAGTATTATCTGTATTTTGTTCTATGACTTCACGAAAAATGACTTGAAAAGAAGTGATTATAGTTTTGCGATGATGCATCTTTGAAATACCCCCAAACCACCAAACTAAGTAATTTACATTTATCTTTAGGTTCTTAAAATCAGAAGTTCTCTCGTAGCCAGTCTTATTAGGAACAATAGGGAAAGGTATAGTCTGTTTCATGAATTTTAGTATGATTCATTTAGGTAAATTAAAAAATTAATGAATTATAGAGTAAATAGTTATTCTAAAACAAATAACTAAGATTTGACATCATCGTGCGTTATGAAAACTTGTCTTGATGAGATTGAAATCTTCGATATGGAAGATTTTCAAGAAAATTATTTCATCATAGGTAATTAAAAAATTACCAAGTTACTGATGTGTATTAATTGTCTAATCTATTTTTATAATGATAAATAATATGTTTAAGTAATAAATATCATAGGTTTAACTACAACTTTTTAGAATTACTAGGATAATTATAATTGCGACAATCCATTTAATTACCTGATCTGTGTTAATAGGATTTCTCGTTTTATTTTTTGGAATATTTTTTGGATTTCCTAATGTATTGTGGTTGGCGGTACTCTGTTGAGCTTTAGGTAGTGAAATATTTTGTCTCTGATTTGACAAGTTGCCAGTATTGCTAGTTGTAGCATGAATTTTATTTAAAATAGCTTGGTTAGATGAGTTAGTAGTATTTGGTGGAATAGAGCCTATCGGTTGACTGTTTTTCGTAGAAGGTTTTTGTCCAGATATTTTAGCTAAAATATCTTGGTTGGACACTTTTTGTGAGGAATTACTTATAGAAACTGATTGTTGTTTAGCGGCTAATCGTTTTTTTGCTTCAACCTCATTTATTATAAACAATTGACCTTTTTTCGATACAGTAATAGATATAGAGGAGCATTTATATTTCTCATTTCGATAAGGGGATTCCATTAGGCCTTTGATACTTAACCATTTTCCAATCCAAGAGCTATCTGGCTTGTCAGCAATGATAGCTAACCCCTCACTCCAAATTGTAATTTTGAATATATTCCCTCGCCAGTCTCCAAAGTTTATAAAGATATAAGGCTTCTTATTTCGAGCAAAACCACGCTTTATACTTACAATTTTACCAACAACTTCAACCTGATTCCCCATTTGCTTCAAACAAGCATTGTAATCCAAAGCTGAGATAACAGGGTAGGGACTAATATATTCATTAACAATTACAGCACGACTAACATTTTTAGAAACAATATTGATATTGCTTAAGCTAGGAATATTTAAACCTTTAATGAAATCACTTAAATTTGGTATATTTTCTAATTTATTAGTGCTGCATATTGCTGCAAAATTTTTAGTATATTCCTTTAAACTTGGATATGAACTTAGCAATGCAAATGTTTGAGATGAGTTTGGATTAGTAAAGTCAGTCGAACGAAATATCACAGAATCCATATCTGACTGTGTTTTATCCCAAATTTTAGAATCCGTTTCTAATGCTTTGCATGCTAACCATAATAATATCAATGAGAATCTATCTATCTTATTATTATAAGGATTTATTTTGGCTCTATAAGGATGCTGGAAATTGATGTGACCTAATTCAGAACTACCCAAATGTGCTAAAGAATCGATATACATGCCATCGTAATCGATTAGTTGGATTGAAGATCCTGCATTTGAGACCATTAAATTACCAGTTTGTATATCACCATGAGCAATTGAATTACTCTCTAAATATTCTGATAGCTTTATTAAGGCATTAGATAAATTGAAGATATATTTTTGATTATTATAATTATCTTCAAAAAATTCACCAAGTGTAGTTCCGACAGCCCATGCCATTTTAATAATAGGATACGCATGACCATCTACTACAATACCTTTAGGCTGAAATTCAAAATCTAGGAAAAAAGCAGAAGAGAGATTTTTGATTTTTTTAGAAATTTCAATATAACGTAGTTCTAGAGATTTAGATTCTTTATGAAAACACCTTACAGCATATTTTTTTGAAACGCACTCAATTGTATAAGTTAAAGCAAATCCACCACTAATAGCTAACGGGACACCAAGCCCTGTCTTTTTGACATTACCTTTTGCTAATTCTGGGTCATTTAATAATTTACTATGGAGCTGAAATGCCTCATTATATTTTTCAAAAGATGGATAGCTCATAACCGTATATCATATCTCTAGAATAACCAAAGTAGTATCATCCACTTTTAAACTTCCTCTGTTACGACTGAAATTAACCAATTTATTGAATTTCCTATCATTTATATTCAAAAATATATTAACTAATTTATCGTGATTAATAATTGACATAGCTCTACAAAACCAATCAGCTAGAGCATCTGTTGCGCAGATTGCAATTATAGGTTCATCATTTTTTAAAATTGGTATCTCTAAATAGTGTTTACTATTTACCTTGTTTAAATCTATACTTTTGTTTAACTCAATTTTGGTAGACAGTAGAGTTGGGTTTAAATGGAAATCTGGAATATTAAAGGTTGGAAAATATTCATAGTTGCCTTCAATTTTTTTAAAGAAAAATATAAAACTATCGCCAAATAATCTCGTAATAATTTTTTTATTTATTGAATCAACGCTAATGCTAGTAAACGTAGAAAAACTACCACGTTGATAAGCAGATAATTGAGACCAACTCATAGTATTAAAGTCATGCTCTAAGACATACTTTTTCACGGCATCAATTAACCAGTCTTCATTAATATCATCATCATTAATGAAAGAGTTGCAAATAATTTTGGCCCACAATTGAGAATTATATGATTCACTAGCCCCATCGCATAGAATGAACTTGGTTAAATCTTCAGAAAAAGCAAAAGAATCCTCATTTGCTTTTTCTTGTCCAATTTCTTTCGGATGAGTTCCTTGAAAAATTATTTTCATTAACGTAATTGAGAAGCTCTCGTACCAATATCAAAGAAATCAACAATATCAGAAGCTTCTGCATTAAAAATAAAGCCCCGTGATTCTCCACTCACCTTAAAGCCTTTATCTTGTGCATAACCGACAAGATGAACAGGTAACTCGCTAGACATTCTAAACAACATCTTAGAATATGCATCGGGTAAAACATGCTCACTAGAAGGTAAAATGATAGGGGAATTACTTAATGCACTTACATGTAAATTATAGATCAATACAGATCCATCATTTGTACCTATTTGAGCAAGATGATTAGCGATTTCCTCTGGATCACCATCATTCGATTCACCATCCGTAACATGTAAGATTGTTGGTGGATAACTGTCAGGATGGGCATCACACCAATTTGCCAATTCTTCAGCAGCTTTTGTTAACGCTGCTCGCATAGGTGTTCCACCATTTGCTGTTGGCTCAAACCACATTGGAAACTTAACTGCAACCTCTAGTATTCCACCTGCGCCATCGTCCATTTTACGTTTACGATCTTCGATTCTAAGTGGATTTTGTTCTAGTAATGAGATAGGGTTCATTACTTGATTACCTAAAGTGCCACTAAATCCATTATTTACGCCTTGATGCCCATAACCTAAAACACCAATATCAAAGTAATCTCGAATGCCTTCTGATTTAGAACATCTCGTAATTAAGTCCATTAGAGTTTTATTAAGAACATCTGAAACAAATTCTGCTTTAGTCTTTCCTGATGACATCTTATCCATCATAGAACCTGATTGATCAACCAAAAACAAAAAGGCTGTTGGAGATGTTCTACTAATTTGAGCTTCGTGCGACATTATTCTCTCTTTTTTAAATAAATAGATTTACTCATAATAGGTTTTTTGAAACCTTCTTTGAAAATTATTCTAGCGTGATTTTTTGAAAGATTTAAGCAAATAAATTTTATTTGTTAATTATTTATCTTAACCATGCATTCTATAAAGAAAATTTCATCATCATCAGAAATTGCTATAACCAACTTTGTTCTAAACTTTGCTAATTAAGATTTTGTTTCATCTATTTCTGATTTGTTTCATTTATTTCTGATTTTCACAGCCTCCACCAACCAAAGCGATCGCAGATGCTGTATGGTGAGGTGCACGAAAAGGGCGCTGACCGAAATGATGTTGAGCATTTGCTACGGAATAGATACTAGCAACCTCTAAATTTTCTTGAGCATTCAAAGGGGGTAAAATTGAAGGCAGTCGAGATGCAAGTAATGTTTTTCCAGTGCCAGGTGGTCCCTTAAAGAGTAATGAATGACCTCCTGCAGCCGCAATTTCTAATGCTCGGCGAGGACGAAGTTGACCTTTAACATCGGCAAGATCGTATTGATATTGTGATAATGATGAAATAGATCGTTGTGGTGCGGCTTTTATTTGGCTACTGCCCGAAAAATGTGCACATACATCTTGTAAATGTTTGGCAGGATAAACTTGAAAGTCTTCTAGTTGATTTGCCTCGTCCACATTTGATTCAGGAAGAACTAAATGATGCTTAGCTTGCTGACAAGCCATAGCAATAGTTAATGCCCCAGAAGTTGGACGTAAATGACCATCCAAAGCAAGTTCACCAATAAATTCAAATCCTTCCGTACAATTTTCAGGAAGCTGACCTGAAGCGATTAAAATCCCCAATGCAATTGGCAGGTCAAGTCGTGACCCATCTTTGGGCAAGTCTGCAGGTGCTAAATTGATGGTTAAGCGTTTGGTTGGGAAAAGAAAACCACTATTAATTATTGCAGATCGAACGCGATCTTTACTTTCTCGAACTGCTGCCTCAGGTAAACCCACGATAGTTAAAGAGGGTAGGCCAGAACTAATATGAACTTCGACCTCGATTTGAGGGGCATGTAGCCCCAATAATCCCCTTGTATAAATTTTTGCAAAAGACATTTTATTATTGTTCCATTGTGGTGCTTTATTTTTAATCATTTAAATGTGCAAGTTGCACTGAAAAGGTGCTTATTTTTTGTTCTGCACCATTTCTTCAAGAGTTTTCATCTGTTGTTGTAACTCAGTAAGACGTAGGTTGGCTAAATTGAGGGCAGTTCTTTGACGATCTAGTTCTTGTTTGGAAACAAGATCGAGTTTCTCGATGCTTTCATTTAATAATGCGCGGAGGTTCTTTTCTAAATCTTTTTTAGGTTGATCAATTTGCTGCAAAATCGCTTGTAAAAGAGTTTCAATCATAATGAGCTCAATGAGTTATGTATATTTGCTGCTCAGTGTAACACTGCTTGTCTGAATCCTCTAGACTTGTTGTTGAACGTTGGATGACTGGAGACTTGTTTTAGCTAAACGTTGGCAAATGAAACTTATTTTCGATTGAATATCTACATCTTCAAGGCTAAATAGGTTATAAAGAAAGCTTGTGCCTGATATTTAAAAATCCCCAACCTTTAAATATTGGCACGAAAATTGAACATAAAACCTTACTGGTGAAAATAAGCCGAAGGAAAACAAACATGAAGCTTGTAACTGCAATTGTAAAACCATTCAAATTAGACGACGTGCGTGAAGCGCTCTCTGATATTGGTGTTCAAGGGATTACCGTAACTGAAGTCAAAGGTTTCGGGCGTCAAAAAGGTCACACAGAATTGTACCGTGGTGCAGAGTATGTGGTTGATTTTTTACCAAAAGTGAAGATTGAAATTGCGATTAGCGATGAAATGGTTGATGCCGTGATCGAATCAATCACTCGTGTCGCAAGCACTGGAAAAATTGGTGACGGAAAAATCTTTGTTACGAATTTAGAACAAGTCATCCGTATTCGTACTGGTGAAACAGGGCCAGATGCTGTCTAAATTGGCATAAAGTTTGCTGAGTTAGAAATAAGAGAAATAGCTCACAAAATAAGGTTGGGGGACACGAATGAAAAAAATGCTTATGGCGCTCAGTCTATCTGGCGCACTCTTAGGTGGTTCGGCTGTTGTTTGGGCAGAAGAAGCTGCTTCAACACCAGCAACAGAGCAAACTGTAGCAGCATCTGATATCGTCGCTGAAACAGTAACCACTGTTGTTGCTGAAACTACCGCTCCTGCAGAGGCTGCTCCAGCACCTGAAGAGACACCAACAGCAGATACAGGTGATACCGCTTGGATCCTTGTTTCAACTGCACTTGTTCTGTTAATGACTATTCCAGGTTTAGCGCTGTTTTATGGTGGTATGGTTCGTAAGAAAAACGTACTCAGTACCATGATGTTCAGCCTTTCAGCTGCAATTCTTGTGAGCTTGATTTGGGTGATTGTTGGTTATTCTCTCGCATTCTCTGGTTCAGGTGCCTATGTTGGTGACTTGGCGAAGGCGATGTTAAATGGCGTTGCTTTTGATGCGCTGAGCGGGACGATTCCTGAAAGCTTATTTGTAATTTTCCAAATGACGTTTGCGATCATCACTGTGGCAATTATCAGTGGTTCTATTGCTGATCGTATGAAATATTCTGCGTTCATGGCATTCATCGCAATCTGGGTCATCCTCGTTTACGCTCCAATTACTCACTGGGTTTGGGCTGCAGACGGCTGGTTATTCAAAGCAGGTGCTTTAGACTTTGCTGGTGGTACTGTTGTACATATCAACGCGGGTGTTGCGGGTCTAGTTGCTGCATACATGTTAGGTAAACGTACAGGTCTTGGTCGTGAATCTATGGCGCCACATAACCTTACTTTAACTGTAATCGGCGCGAGCTTGATTTGGGTAGGTTGGTTCGGTTTCAATGGTGGTAGCGCATTAGGTGCGGGTGCTCGTGCAAGTATGGCAATCTTGGTAACTCAAGTTGCTGCTGCCGCTGCTGCATTCTCTTGGTTACTTGTAGAACGTCTAATCCGTGGTAAAGCTTCTGTTCTTGGTGGTGCATCTGGTGCGGTGGCTGGTCTTGTTGTAATCACTCCTGCTGCTGGTTTCGTGGGTGTAGGTGGCGCATTGATCATGGGTCTGATCGGTGGCGTAGTATGTTTCTGGGGTATTACAGCACTGAAACGCTTACTTAAAGCTGATGATGCTTTGGATGCATTCGGTTTACACGCTGTTGGTGGTATCGTAGGTGCAGTACTGACAGGTATCTTCTATAGTGATGAAATCATTAAAGCTGCTGGTGTTGTACTAGCTCCGACATTCGCTGGCCAACTTTGGGTTCAAATTGAAGGTGTATTAGCAACAATCGTATATAGTGGTGTTGTGACTTTCATTATCCTTAAAGTGATCGATCTTGTGATTGGTATACGTGTAAGCGCTGATGATGAGCGTATGGGTCTTGACCTTAGCCAACATGGCGAACGTATCGAATAATTGATCTTTTGAATATCGATAAAAAAGCAGCCCGTAAGGGCTGTTTTTTTATGTCAATGAAGAAGCATTTATATACTTTTGGTTGTACTGATGGGCTATTGTGGCTCTCTGTTTAGCAATAGCTGAAACTTTGATACACTTGGTTGATGTGAATAACTAATTGCACAACTATGCATTGTCCATTTTGTAACGCCGCTGATAGTAAAGTTATCGATTCCCGTTTGGCTGCCGAGGGTAGTCAGATTCGTCGCCGTCGTGAATGCGTGGTGTGTGGTGAGCGTTTTACAACTTTCGAAAGTTATGAAATGGTAATGCCGCGGGTTATTAAATCAGATGCGAAAAGTGAGCCTTTTGATGAAGCAAAACTCCGCCGCTCTCTGATGCACGCTTTGCAGAAGCGACCTGTGACCCAAGAGCAAATTGAGACAGTACTGAGCGACATTCAATCCCAAATTCGCCGTCTCGGTGAACGTGATGTCAAATCTAGAACCATTGGTGAAATTGTCATGCAAGCTTTGTTTGCATTGGATCATGTAGCGTATGTCCGTTTCGCTTCTGTGTATCAAGATTTCCAAGATGTGGAGGCATTTCGTCGTCAAATCGAGCAAATGCAACAACGTGAAAACGAAGCTTAAGTTAGGGAAATCATGTCCGATTTAATCCAAGACCATCTTTCTGAAAATCAGTACTGGATGCAACAGGCTATTGATTTAGCACGACGTGGTCAGTATTCGACTAAACCAAATCCCAATGTGGGTTGTGTTATTGTTAAAGATGGAAAAATCATAGGTGAGGGTTTTCATCCCAAAGCAGGTCAGCCACACGCAGAAGTATTTGCACTTCGACAAGCTGGAGAAAATGCCAAAGATGCCACGGCATATGTGACTTTAGAGCCGTGTGCCCATTTTGGTCGGACACCACCTTGCGCGAAAGCCTTAGTAAAAGCTCAAGTCAAAAAGGTTGTCGTTGCTTGTTCTGATCCAAATCCTCTGGTGGCTGGTAAAGGTGTCAAAATCTTGCAAGATGCAGGCATAGAAGTGGAAACTGGGATTTGTGATAAAGAAGCCAAAACTTTAAATTTTGGCTTCTTAAAAGCGATGTCGACAGGTTTACCTTATGTACGTTTGAAAATTGCATCTAGCTTGGATGGGCGGACTGCGATGGCATCAGGTGAGTCGAAATGGATTACTGGAACAGCAGCACGTCAAGATGTACAACATTGGCGAGCCATCTCTGCTGCCGTGATTACAGGTATTCAGACCGTTCTGGCAGATGATTGTGAACTCAATGTTCGTTTCTTAGACGGGATTGATCTCAGCTCGGTTGTACAACCTAAGCGAATTATTTTAGATCGTCAGGGACAGTTACCCCTGAGTGCCAAGATTTTACAAAATCCTGAAACCGTCATGGTGATGACACCATTTCGTCAAGAACTTGCCGATTTAGGCGTGATACAATTAGCGCCGCAACCATTGAATCAATTATTGCAAACCCTCACTCAGCAATATCAAATTTATGATGTGTTGGTAGAGGCGGGTGCAACCTTATCAACCGCCTTTTTAGAACAAGGTTTGGTTGATGAAATGATTAGTTATGTTGCACCTACTTTACTTGGTCAATCTGCCCGTCCAATGTTCAACGCTAAGTTTAGCAAAATGGCAGAGCAACTTCGTTTTGAGTTGGTCGATGTAACCCAACTTGGGCAAGATATTCGCCTGAGATTGCTCCCTATCCAAGAGATGATATGAATCCAGAACCATCGGTTTATCACAAACGTCGTCATGCAGCACGTACCACTGACGAGTATCTTTTTCATCAGTTAGTTCCATATCTCGGGAATAAGCGTCGACTTCTACATTTGATTTTAGAAGCGCTTGAGATTACGGGCACTCTGAATAGTAAAAAGAAGAACCCACCGATTTTTGCGGATTTTTTTGCAGGGAGTGGTGTTGTTTCTCGTTTAGCCCGCCAAAATGGGTATCGTGTGATTGCTAATGATTGGGAGCCCTATAGTCATGCACTCAATCATGCCATTTTAGCTTGTGTGGATGCACCAGCTTTCAAAGAGTTGGGTGGTTATCAAAAGGCGATTGATTACTTAAACAGGCTCCCTGAAGTCAAAGGCTGGGTGACCCATAATTTATGCCCGCGCAATGATGATATTTACGATCCTTCCCGTGATCGATTGTTCTTTAAACGCCGCAATGGCATGCGTATAGATGCAATTCGACAACAGATTGCTACATGGCAAGCTCAAGGTGCAATTAATGATGTCGAGATGAGTGCTTTGTTGGCGCCATTACTTTATTCAGCCAGTTTTGTGAGTAATACCAGTGGTGTATTCAAGAGTTTCCATCAAGGGTGGGGGGGGAGAACTCAAACTGCACTAGAACGTATTGAATCTTTATTGTGGCTTACCCCAAGTCGCTTTTGTGAAATTGGTGATAGCAAACGACCTGCTGCTGAAATGTGGTGTGTAGATGCTCAGCATTTGGCCAATCAAATGAGTGGTTTTGAGGTTGATGTTGCTTATCTTGATCCTCCTTACAACCAACATGCTTACAGCAGTAATTATCATGTCTTAAATGCTTTGACTTTGTGGGATCAAGTCGACTTGCCATCACCTGATACAAAAGGCTTCAAGAGTGGTATTGATCGAGCATGGCGTAAAGAGCGTCCTAGCCCTTATAACTCTTCGAAGCATGCCAAAGATGCTTATGAGAAGTTACTTGAAACGATTAATGCACGTTATATTTTGACAAGCTATTCAACTGATGGAAATATCGAGCCTAAAGATTTACTTACAGCGAATTTAAAACGCGGCAAAGTAACATTACTTACGCAAGATGTTCCACGCTATCGAGTTAGTAAACAACGCCAATCTGAACGTGCACGTGTACTTGAATTTATTGTCATTACAGATACTCATGCTAAGTCTGGTCCTCCATTAAGACAACTATTAGGGCAGCTTTATCATTTCGCTGAGCTAGGCGGGGTCGATACAACAGGCAACAGCACTCAACTTGCACTATGGTAGGTTCATGCAGACATCATTTTTTATAAAATGGTGTCTGGGCTTTTATATTTTTTATCTTTTTTAATCATTAGAGCTAATATTTAGATTAAGTTATTGTTTTGTATGTGAGTTATAAAGAGCTTTTATAAATTCATATTTAATTGTTAATTTTATAAATAATAATCAAAAACAGAAGCTTATATTATTTTCATTTGAACTTGTTGATTTTGTTATTTGAAAAATATTTTACTATTTGGTTTAAAAAATACCTTAAAATATTGATCATTTTCGAAAATGAATATATTTTGCCGAGCTTGATTTAAGGTCATGCTGATCAGTAGCTATGACCAAGTGAGGTTGTTATGAGTCGCTCGGAACCTACTTTATGGGGTCAATGTGTCGCAGAGTTTTTCGCTACCGCAATATTTCTATCATTTGGTATTGGTGTTGTGGCTGCACTTAAGCTTGCAGGAGCAAACTTAGGTTTATGGGAAATTAGTATCGTTTGGGGTTTAGCAGTTGCTCTAGCTGTTTATTTATCAGCGGGTATTTCAGGTGCTCATCTCAATCCTGCGGTTACAATCGCTTTAGCTTTATTTGCTGGGTTTGATAAACGTAAAGTCCCTTTTTATATCATTTCACAAGTCGCTGGTGCAGCCTTGGGTGCATTCCTTGTATATGCTTTATACAGTAACTTATTTCTGGACTATGAGCAGACTCATCATATGCTCCGCGGCAGCGTAGAAAGTTTAGAGTTAGCTGGGATTTTCTCAACCTATCCACATCCGTTGTTGTCTATTGGTCAAGCATTCATGGTGGAAATGTTTATCACTATGCTTTTACTTTGGTTAATTATGGCCATTAGTGATGATACTAATGGCTTACCACGTGGAGCTCTAGCACCTATTTTGGTCGGATTGCTTGTCGCTGTAATCGGTGCTTCTTTTGGCCCATTAACAGGGTTTGCAATGAATCCTGCACGTGATTTTGGTCCTAAATTGGTTGCTTACTTTATGGGCTGGGGACCTGTCGCTTTTACTGGTGGTCGTGATGTTCCATATTTTATGGTTCCTATTTTTGCACCAATTTTAGGTGCGTGTTTAGGTGTATTGGGCTATAAATTTTTCTTTAGCCAGTTCCTAAAACATCAGCAAGTCGAAGTCAAAGAAAAGATGAACTCACAAATTTCTGAGTTTCAATAAACCTCATTGAATTGTTTAAAGGTAGTCAAATGGCTATCTTTTTTAACTCTGATGATTTGAACTCTGAGTGGCTTGTTATCTCAAGTTCTTTGCTTTAAGGTATCTCATTGACTATGGCGCGTATTGCATAAAGATAGGTTGAAACTCCCATGTTTACAGGCATTATTGAAAGTTTAGGTAAGGTTGAGAGCTTACAAAGTGTGGGCGGCGATGTTCGTTTACGTATTCAAACTGATCTGGATATGTCGGATGTGCATTTGGGGGATTCGATTGCAACCAATGGTATCTGTTTGACGGTGATCGAATGGGGCGATAACTGGTATGCGGCTGATGTTTCCCGTGAAAGTTTGAATCGTACGACACTAGGGCAATGGAAAGTTGGTCAAGCGGTGAATGTCGAAAAGGCAATGCTGCCAACGACTCGTTTTGGTGGGCACATTGTCAGTGGTCATGTTGATGGTCTGGGTGAAATTACTTTAGTCCGTCATGATGCTCGTTCATTGTATTTTGAAGTGACTGCACCTGTTGAATTAGCCAAATATTTGGCAGAAAAGGGTTCTGTGACGGTTGATGGGATCAGTCTGACGATTAACCATTTACGCGGCAATATTTTGAGTTTGAATTTGATCCCGCATACGGCTGAACGTACCAATATTGGAACTTGGCAAGTTGGAAGCAAAGTCAATCTTGAAGTTGATGTGTTGGCTCGTTATATCGAAAGATTACTACTCGGTGATAAGGCGGCTGAGCAGAAAAATGAATCAAATATCAGTATGGCATTTTTGGCCGAAAATGGTTTTTTGAAATGATTCAAAAAAGCCCAGTTTGAACTGGGCTTTTTATTATTCTTCATCTGAAAATTGACTATTTTTGAGAATGTATTCTATTTCGTCTTGCGCAATCGCATGTAATTTTGCTCTAAAAACTGTGACCGCTTGTTCAATCATACTTTCAGCTTCTAGTTCCAGTCGGACACGCACACTTTCAAGCTCAGATTGAATTTGCTCATCTTTAATGACCATGTGTTGAGCTTGAGCATAATCAATACTTGGTTGTTCTGGATTTACTTGATAACGTTCAGTTTGGTCTGCAATCTCTTGGTCAATATGATGACGTAATGCTGCTAAATGTTCAGTTTGTTGTTCGAACTGACGCTCTTCATCCGCTTGAAGCTGTGCTGCATATGCTGCTTCAGCAGCTCGTTTTTCTTCAAGCGCCTTTTCTAAAGCCAATTGTTTACGGATTCTTGCTTGTTCGATTAATTCTGCTTTGAGATCAGCATATGCTTTTTCAATTCGTTGTGCAGAATTTCGTTGTGCTTGTTCATCATGATGAACCCAAGTTTGGATGGGTGTTTGGGGCAGGAGTAAATCACAGATGCGAGCTAAATCTTCTTGATACGTTTGGCGAACCGCTTCAGGCGTGTTCAACCAACGTTTTTTAAAGTCTTGACCTACATTTAATGCCACCTGACACTCCTCGAATGACGCTCTAATTTCGGATTTATAATTTAAATGTTCGAGGTGCTATACCTAAACGACGATACATTTT
This sequence comes from Acinetobacter sp. AOR34_HL, assembly GCF_027854795.1. Lineage (NCBI taxonomy): Bacteria > Pseudomonadati > Pseudomonadota > Gammaproteobacteria > Moraxellales > Moraxellaceae > Acinetobacter > Acinetobacter sp. AOR34_HL. Next base: position 20,788 of record NZ_JAKTID010000080.1, read on the forward strand.
AAATTTTTCTCGACCGATTTGTTTCGCAATTTCATTATTTTCAATAATTTCGATAATGTGTCGAAATTCTTGAGTTTGTTCAAGTGCATGATTGTTAAAATTAAAGACAATCCAATCATTGGATGATGGTAATTCTTCTGAAATACATACGGCACTATTTTCTAAATGAATCCCATGGGGGATAAAACTTGTTGGATCAAAAGTCCAAAGCTTCTCATCAAGTTCGTTCTGCATTTCTGCATTATCGCAATACCACCACACTTTAGGATGTTGGTTCAAAATTTTTCGGCATAAACGACAAGCACTTTCAACTTGTCGCTCAGTACTATTTTCAAATAGATAAAAACTAATTTGAGCTTGAGTTGACATCTAATTACACATATCTGTTTTTTATGGTTGGGTTGATGTATTCACTAGCGAATACATCAATATGCTCAAATAGGGCTAGAAACTTCTCAATTTTGAATCGTCCAAAGTTATATTCAAGCCCTATTTTTATGACAAAAATAAATGTCACAACATTCAGCTATTTGCTTGAGCACGATTTGCTAAAAATTGCATCAATAACGGAACTGGGCGACCCGTTGCGCCTTTAGCGGCTCCAGATAACCATGCTGTACCTGCAACATCGAGATGTGCCCAGCGATAGTCACGTGTGAAACGTTCGAGGAAACATGCTGCTGTGATTGCCCCACCATGTGGGCCGCCGATATTCGCAATGTCTGCAAAAGGTGAATCTAGCAATTCCTGATATTCTTCCATTACAGGCATGCGCCAAACACGATCGAGTGATTGTTCGCCAGCTTGTAGCAGCTCTTGAGCCAATTCATCATCAGGAGTAAATAAGCCACTTACAACTTTACCTAATGCAACGACACATGCACCTGTAAGTGTTGCAATATCAATCACAAGAGCAGGGTTAAAGCGTTTGATATAGGTGAGCGTATCACAAAGAACCAGACGACCTTCTGCATCAGTATTTAGAATTTCTACAGTTTGACCACTCATGGTCGTTACAATATCACCCGGTCGAGTTGCACGACCTGATGGCATATTTTCAGCTGCGGCAATCGCACCTACCACATGAATTGGTAGCTGTGCTTCGCAAAGAGCCTGCATTGTGCCAAGTACTGAAGCAGCGCCACACATATCAAACTTCATCTCATCCATACCTGCACCAGGTTTCAGTGAGATACCACCTGTATCAAAGGTTACACCTTTACCGACAAGTACGATCGGAGCTTGATCTGTATTGGCTTTGTATTCAAGAGTAATCACTCGACCTGGACGATCAGATCCTTTGCTTACGGCAAGGAACGCATACATCCCAAGGTCAGCCATTTGTTGTTCATCAAGAATGGTAACTTGCAACATATCTGGATATTGCGCAGCAAGAGCCAGTGCCTGATCAGCTAAATATTCTGGGAAGCAAATATTTCCTGGTCGATTGCCTAAGTCGCGTGCATAGTTTTGTCCAGACTGAACAGCATGAACTAAGTTGAGTTGTGCATCATCTAATAAAGTTGTTTCAGCAACAAGATGAATGGTTTCTAAAACAAATTCATTTTTTTTGGATTTGAATTCGTCATAACCATAGCCTGCTTGACTTAAACTGAGTGCGAATAAGGCATGTAAATTTGTTGGCAAAGCAGTGAGATCAATCGTAATTTCTTTAAATTTATTTTGTGACGATTTGATAATGCTTTGTGCGAGTTTTGCTAATTTATTCGGTTTTAACTCGTTACTTTTACCTAAACCAAGCAGTTGGGCATTAGCTTGCTCTTCTAATTGAGCAATAAGCGGTAAATTCTCATTAAAGGCTGCTTTAAATTGTGTTGCTGAAATAAGATTATCTAGATTGTTGATTTTATAAGACTTTGTGCTTTGTTGTAATTGCTCTGAATCAACTAAAATCCACAAAGATTCACTAGACGCTTGAGTTGGTAATGCGGTATGAAGTGTAAATTTCATTGTTTATGTAAAACCTAATGAGCAAAAAAGATAGATAAGTCCATTAAACACGTTCAGGTATGAGCTTGCAATCGGCAACATGCGATAGGTTTTATATTTTTAACATTCGGGTAAACTAGCGTTACCCCACGATTGGTCTATTTTTTGGAAGCATTACTTTGATTATTCGGCGTTATCTCGTCAAACAAGTGGTGTCCACTTCTTTGGTTGTAACTGCATTACTTACGCTCATTATTATGGGTGGTCAGTTAATCAAGATTTTTGGACGAGCTGCACAAGGTCGTTTAGATGCTGGCGTTTTGCTGAGTATCATTGCATATCGTCTACCCGAATTTTTGACGTTGATTCTTCCACTCGGTTTCTTTATTGGATTGATGCTGGTATTTGGTCGACTTTATGTTGACCATGAAATGGCGGTGTTAAATGGTAGTGGCGTCAGTCGAAATCAATTGGCAAAATTATTATTACCGATGACCTTCGTTTATTTGCTTGTTCAATCTTTTCTGATGTTTTGGGGATCATCGTCGGGAATCAGAGCTTACGAGAGTTTGATGCAAACTCAAGCAGTGCGAGCAGGTTTTGATTTGGTTCGACCGAAGGAGTTTATTTCTTCTGGGCCATACACCATTTATGCTGGCTCTTTGTCAGAAGATCGCAAAAACTTAAAAGATATTTTCTATTATCAAAAAGCTGAACGTGAAGACAAACCTGATGTCATGATCTTGGCAAAAGAAGCTACACGTGTGGAAATGGCTAATGACACAGCCAATGTGGTGGACCTCGTTCAGGGGCGACGTTACGAAATTTATCCGAATCAGCCACGCTACACTCAAGCAGAATTTCAGTCATATCGCTTACGTTTAGAAAATGATAAAGACATTAAATTTGAAAGTGATGATGTTGAAGCATTATCGATGAGTAAATTATGGCAAAAACGTGATGATTCGGTGGTTCGTAGTGAGTTGGGATGGCGGATATTTGGACCGTTTGTCATCCTTGTTGCTTTGTTGCTTGCCGTAGCATTATCAGAAGTTAGCCCGAGACAAGGTCGTTATTATCGTCTCATTCCTGCGATTTTTATTTTTGCCAGTTTAATTGTATTGATGATTGCAATTAAGACCCGAATTAGTAAAGAAGAGTTAGATATTTGGGCATATCCAGTTGTGCTTCTTGTCTATGCAATTGCAGCAGCGATTTTTGCACGCAAACAGAAATTAGCGCCTAAAATTAAGAAAGGCATTCAGCGAGTGGGGTTATGATGTTAGCACGTCGAATAGTCGCCAAACATGTGACAAAAACCACGGTACTCGCAATGTTGGGAACAACATTGGTGCTTTCCTTTTTACAAGTGTTGTTTACGTATCTAGGTGAGTTAGGCTCACTTAAACCTAATTACAATGCATGGCAGGCATTTTTGTATGTCATGTGGGGTGCGCCTCGATATTTGTATGAAATTTTGCCTGTCGCTGCGTTGATAGGTTCTGTACTTGGTCTGGGGGCATTGGCATCGAACAGTGAACTGATTGTCATGCGCTCGGTGGGTATCAGCCTATGGCGTATAGTTGGCTGGGTTATGCGTTCGGCACTGTTATTAATTGTTTTGTCTTTTGTATTAAGTGAATGGGTTATTCCATATACAAATGAAAAAGCCCAAAGCATAAAAAAACAACGTAGTGTTGCGACTTTAGGTGAAGTAAAAGGATATTGGTCGAGAGAAGGACAACGTTTTACATATATTGACTATGCAAACTCTCAAGGGCAATTACGTAATATTCAGTCAATTGATTTTGATCAAAATTATCGTCTTCAGTCTTTTATTACTGCTGAGAAAGGTCAGTTTGTGAAAGATGGTCAATGGACTTTACAGGACTCACATCAAGTTGATTTGCTGGCTCAAGGTAATGCGATCAAAACTGATCATGCTCAACAGGCATTAGGTCTCGCTTTGCAGCCGAAATATGTGCACATGGTGACCTTAGATCCTGAAGATTTATCTCCAAGTCAGTTGGTTAGTTTTATGCGCTATTTGGAAGAATATAGCCAAGTACCAAAGAGCTACGAACTGGCTTTCTGGCAGAAAGTATCTTCTCCTTTTGCATTGATTGCACTGGTTTTGATTGCGTGTTCTTTTATTTTTGGTCCATTGCGTCAACAGTCTATGGGTTTTCGTCTGGTGATTGCATTATTTACGGGATTAGGCTTTTTCTACTTGCAAGACTTTTTAGGTTATGCAAGTTTGGTTTATGCGCCATCTCCTGCATGGTTTGTATTGTTGCCAATTATGCTGATGTTCGGCATCGGTAGTTATTTGCTCTATCGAGCACGTTAACGCAGCATTTGCTTTCCCTATCTTATCGATTGAGCAAAGCCATCCGTCAGGTCATAGAGAATTTTGTCAAATTTCGGTAAACTATGCCGATCAAATGATAGACAAACAGAGAGTCCAATATGACGGATGCAAATGCTGGCAAAATTCCTCACGTTCTTGTAATCATGGATGGTGTAGGACATCGTGAAGCAGTTGAAGATAACGCGTATTTAGCAGCAAAAACGCCAAATCTAACCGCCATGAAAGCGAAGCATCCGAATAGTTTAATCTCTGGTTCAGGTGAAGATGTCGGTTTGCCAGATGGGCAAATGGGTAACTCTGAAGTTGGACATATGAATCTTGGTGCAGGTCGAGTGTTGTACCAAGATTTTACTCGTATTACTAAAGATATCCGTACTGGTGCTTTCTTTGAGCATGAAGTATTGGTTGATGCTGTAGAAAAAGCCAAAGCTGCAAATGGTGCTGTGCATATCATGGGCTTGCTGTCAGAGGGTGGCGTTCACTCACATGAAGACCATATCGTGGCGATGTGTGAGCTTGCACTAAAACGTGGTGCAAAGGTCTACTTACATGCATTTCTCGATGGTCGTGATACTCCACCACGTAGTGCGAAACCTTCATTAGAAAAATTAGATGCTGTATTTGCTCAATACCCAAATCAAGGTCGCATTGTTTCGATGATTGGTCGTTATTTTGCAATGGACCGTGATAATCGCTGGGATCGTGTTGAACAAGCTTATCGTTTAATGACTGAGGGTGAGGCGACTCGTGTTGCTAGCAATGCGGTTGAAGCGTTGGATCTCGCTTATGCTGCTGATGAAAACGATGAATTTGTCAAAGCAACACGTATTGGTGACATTGTTAAAGTACAAGATGGCGACAGTATTGTATTTATGAATTTCCGTGCCGATCGTGCGCGTGAAATTACTCGTGCTTTTGTTGAAAAAGATTTTACAGGCTTTACACGTAAAGTAATTCCAGCACTTTCCAAATTCGTTATGCTGACTCGTTATCAAGCAAGTATTGATGCTCCCGTTGCTTATATGCCTGAAGAGTTGAAGAATTCGATTGGTGAATATCTATCAGGGTTGGGTAAGACACAGTTACGAATTGCTGAAACAGAAAAATATGCACATGTTACGTTCTTCTTTAGTGGTGGTCGTGAGGATGAATATGCAGGTGAGAAGCGTATTTTGATTCCATCGCCGAATGTCGCAACTTACGATTTAAAACCTGAAATGAGTGCAATTGAAGTCACTGATGAGTTGGTTAATGCAATCAATTCAGGTGAGTTTGATCTGTTAGTTGTGAACTATGCTAACGGTGATATGGTTGGTCATACTGGTGTGTTTGATGCTGCTGTGAAAGCAGTAGAAACTGTGGATGCATGTTTAGGTCGAGTCTACGAAGCAGTGATGGCAAACAAAGGTCATATGTTAATTACTGCTGATCATGGTAATGTAGAGCAAATGCAGGACTATGAAAGCGGACAGGTACATACGCAACATACCACTGAGCTGGTACCATTCATTTATGTTGGACCTACACAAGCAACAATTGCTGAAGGTGGCGTGCTTGCAGATGTAGCACCAACTTTGCTTAGTTTGATGAATCTTCCTGTTCCACAAGAGATGCAAGGCAAAAATCTAATTACGTTACAATAAGGTGAGAGAATGACCCCACACAACAACATATATCGCGCATTATTTGCTAGTTTGTTGATGTGTGGGGGATATTCATCCTTTGCTGCGCCGATCTCACATACACATGAGTGGGATGAGAATCCTGAATCTCGTAGTGCCGAAGTTCCGATAGAATCAATTCAACAGTTTGTTCAAATCTATAGCATTGTGAAGGACAATTACGTCGATAAAAAATCTGATGATGCTTTGTTCCAACAATCCATACAAGGTCTAGTCAGTGGTCTAGATCGTTATTCTCGTTATCTTTCTGCAGAAGAATATCGCCAACTCATTCAATATACCGAAGGTGATTTAGCATCAGTTGATTTTAATTTGAATTACGACACGCATATGCGCGCATGGCAGATTCAAGATTTAAAAACAGGTTCTGATTCAAATAAATTGGGTTTGCGAAATGGGCAGACAATTTTAAAAATTGATAATCAAGAATTAAAAAATCTAAATCAAGATCAAGTTCTCGGCTTACTTTATGGGTCCATCGGAAGTACAGTACAAATACAAGCTGAAAATAGCACGAGTACTATCATCTTAGTCAGAAACAAAAAAGTTGAAACGGATATCGAACCTGAGTTACTGCACAATCAAGTTTTAGTTTTAAAAATTCGTGTCTTTCAACAAGACACTGCAAATGAAATCAAAAGAATTATTGATGAATATAGTTCAAATCGTTTGAAAGCTGTTGTTTTGGATTTACGTAATAATCCAGGTGGATTGTTATCCGCTGCTGTTGAGTCAGCCGATTTATTTTTAAACCAAGGTTTGATCGTGACGACAAAAAGTCGTTCTGAGGGAGATCAACAATTTCAAGCACTTCCTTCAAATGACTTTCAAAATCTAAAAGTAGGAATTTTGATTAATCATCGTTCCGCATCAGCTGCTGAAGTATTTACTGCTGCATTAAAAGAGCATAAAAGAGCGTGGGTAATTGGTGAAAATAGTTATGGAAAAGGCGTGGTGCAAAAGCTTTTTCCACTTCCTAGCGGAGCCGCCTTACAAATGACTGTTTCTCATTATTATACGCCTGAAGGACATATGATTGAAGGTCAAGGGATTCAGCCTCATCAAACCTATCCCTTGTCGCCTGAAACAAGGGAAGATTCATATCTAGAACATGTGGCAGAGTTGACTTTAAAAAGCAAAATCTAAAAAAAGCCCCAAACTTTATGGGGCTTTTTTATTCGAAGATTACTCATCATCCTCAGTATCTAAACCGAACTTTTTCAAACGATAGCGTAAAGATCGGAAGGTCATTCCAAGTTTTTTTGCTGCTAGCGTTCGATTCCAGTGGGTGAGATTTAAAGCATTCAATAACACTTCTTTTTCAATATTTTCTAAATAGCGTTCCAAACCTTCTGGCGGTAATTTTTTAGAGCTTGGGTTTGGACTCGCACTTTGCAGCGTTATTTCACTTTCATCTGACTGAACATAAGCATTTGAAGGAATACTGATTGAGCTACGCAGAGGTGCAGTTTGCAAATGAGCCAAATCAATGGTTTCATCATCACTGAGAGTGATTGCACGTTCAATAATGTTTCGAAGTTCGCGAACGTTACCTGGAAAATATTGCTGCAAGAGGAATTGCTCTGCACGTGTGGTGAGGGATTTAACAGGTAACTCCCATTCTTGGCTAATCTTTTGAATAAAATGATTTGCCAGAATTAAGATATCTTGACCACGCTCACGAAGTGGGGGCAATACGATATCCATCACATGAATGCGGAAGAATAAATCTTGTCTAAAGCGACCTTGCTGAACCAAGAGTTCTAAATCTTGGTGGCTGGCACTAATCACACGGAAATCCACATCAATTTCTTGATCTGATCCAACTGGACGAATTTTTTTCTCTTGTACTGCACGTAAAAGTTTTACTTGCATGTTTAAGGGAAGTTCTGCGATTTCATCTAAAAAAAGGCTGCCACCGTGTGCCGATAAGATAAGACCTTGTTTATCTTGTGTTGCACCTGTAAAGCTGCCTTTTTTATGACCGAATAATTCGCTTTCCATTAATTCTGTTGGAATAGCACCACAGTTGATGGCAATGAAAGGTCCTTCGCTGCGATTACTTAAACGATGAACTAAGTTCGCAACAACTTCTTTTCCTGTTCCTGATTCACCTGTAATAAAAACAGGTGCTTGTGAACGGGCAATCTTTTTTAAAGCGATCCGTAATTGTTGAATAGGTGTTGAACGCCCAATCAGCAATTTGTTTTCTAAGGCTGTTTCTACCGCCTCTTGTTCGGGTTGAGGGCGGTTTAAAGCTTTTTGAATCAGTTGATCAAGATGTGTCTGATTCACTGGTTTGCTAACAAAGTCAAACGCTCCAGCTTTCAGTGCTGCAATTGCAATGTCCATATTTCCGTAAGCAGTAAGAACAGCGATGGGTGTGTTTGGATAGTTTTGAGTCACATGTTTAACGAGATCAAGACCATTTCCATCTGGAAGATTAAGATCGGTTAGACATGCATCGTACTGAAACTCGGTAAAGAATTTTTTGGCTTGCTCCACACGATATGCAAGATGAGTTTTGATTCCCATACGTGCGAGCGTCATTTGCATAAGAAGACACAAGTCTTCTTCATCGTCTACGAGTAAGACGAGAGGTTGTTTAGTTGCCATTTCCCCGAAAAACCTAATTTAATCAATGAATTTTTGAGCATTCAATCCTGAAACATGCTCCTTGTTGTTGCTCTATATAATTGAGCTTTGCATGATTTGCCTCACAAAAACTATGAGACAAGTACAATCCTAAACCAGTTCCTTTAATTTCGGTACTAAAAAATGGTTTGAATAACTGAGAAATATCTCTTTTTGCAACACCTGTACCAAAATCAATCACATCTATTCGGGTGCGACCATCATTTAGATGAATATTCACTTCAATATATTCTGCTTCAGGTGCATTGTGTCTTATAGCATTACGAATAAGATTGATTAACACTTGTCTTAATTGTTTTTCATCAAACATGATCGTTAAATTTTCAGGCAAACTGATTCGGATCTTAGATTTAACATCTGCTAAATCTTCATTTAATAATGTTTCAAAAAATTCTGTTAATTGAATAATTTGTGGTTCAGTAGGTTTATTGCGTGCCATTCCCAAAGTATCTTGAATGATGCTATCGATCCTTTTTGCCTGTTTGCTAATCATTCGAGATAGCATATCTTGCTGATGGATATCGCTACCCTTAAGTAATTCATTGGCTTGTACAATAGCTGCAAGTGGGTTTCTGATTTCGTGTGCAATACTTGCAGAAAGTTGTCCTAAAGCCGCCAATTTTAATTGTTGAACCTGTTGAGTAAGTTTTTGGGCATCTTTCAGGATCAATAAGAATAGGGGCTGTTCAGGAACAATTAAATGTTTGACTCTAACATTGACCGTGTATGGGCTAAGTTGTGATTCAAAACTAAATTCCTCACCATCTTTTAGCTCACTAAATTTGATCAGCTCAAAAAGATCAGGTTGCCATTTTATTAAAGGTGTTTTCTCAGTAGAAACAGGAACGTTAATTCCAAGTAAAGTATTGGCAGCAGGATTGCTTAAAACAATATGGTTACTTTCATCTAGAACGAGATAACCATCTTCAATCTGTTCAAGGATGTAGCGGTTGATATTTTGAAGTTGATGAATCTCTATGGATTGATGGAATGTCAACGTCTCTAAAATTTTAAAACGTTGTACTGCAATACGTCCAATAGCATGCACAACAAAGAATAAAAAAGCGAGAAAGATACTATTACTTAAATGATTTAAGTTATTGTAGTTAAAGAAATCGCCAATAAAACGTTGATAAACCACCATAATGACAGCAAAAAGTGTCACGATCAGCGAGAGCTGAGAGTTTAGTAGAATTGCAGAAGAAAAGATTACGATTACGTACAGCAAACTTAATTGTAAGTTTGGCCCCCCCGCAGAGAAAGTAATCAACGCTAAACAAATCACATCAATAAGAAAAATTAAAATGAGCTGTTTAGTGACTTGTACTGGAAGTATTTTGAGTAAAAAAAGCTGGAAAATACTAAATGCAATAAAGCAAATCAGTGTATAGAAATATAAAAAAGGGTAATCATAGTCTGAGGCTAATTGCTCAGCCGTTAATAAATAAATGAGCAAAAGGCTGATAGAGATAATCAGCCGATATCCACTATACCAAATACCAAGCTTATAGACGGTTTGGGAGACGGAAGAGGCTATTTTGCCCAGCATATGTGATCACTTTTCTTAAGGTTTAATAAGACCGTATCGAATCGCTAAGTGTGTGAGTTTGACATCACTATCAATCCCAAGTTTTTCAAAAATACGATAACGATAAGTATTGACAGTTTTAACGCTTACAAACAATTTATCGGCAATTTCCTGAGCACTAATACAGTTAACGACCATCATCGCGACTTGCATTTCACGTTCTGAAAGCGAATCAAATGGGGATTGTTGAGTATCTGAAAGATATGAGCTAGCTAACTGCTCTGCAATATCAGCACTGAAGTATTTACCACCTTGCATGACTTTATTGATCGCTCGAACCATCTCCGAAATCGGTGCACCTTTGGTAATATAACCTTTAGCACCTGCTTTGAGCAGTAGTGATGGGTAGGGCTCTTCTGCTAAACCACTGACAGCAATAACTTTTGTATCTGGTGCTGACTGGAGTAGTCGGCGAGTAGTTTCAACGCCACCAATACCTGGCATATTGACATCAAGCAACACCACTTGAGGGTGTTTTTGACGAACCAATGCAATTGCTTCCTCGCCAGATTCAGCTTGTCCAATAACATCTACATCTGGATGGTCTTCTAACATACGGCAAATGCCTGTGCGTACGAGTTCATGATCATCAACAACTAGAACAGTGATCAAGAAGACCTCCTTTTTTTTCAAAAAACTGGTTTTTTGTTACATAAAGCAAAATTAGCTTGCAATGAAACGACAAAATTAGCAATCCTATTCTTTGTGATTAGAGAATAGTTGTACACAATTGTGTCTACAAAAGCTTTACCCGATTTGTTCAAATGTAAGGCATAATGATAGTAAGCGCAAATGTACAGCGTCCTGAGTTGAGTATTGTGTCGTGAAAAATTCTAAAAAATCTGTCTTGCATGTGTTAAGCATGTCGATCTTGTTGGCGTGGAGTTCAACAAGTTTTGCTGAATTAGTGAATAACAATTCAGTATCTCCGAGTGCGGGCAGTTCGTCAGCTTCGATTAGTTGGTCTGCAAATGATGTCAGTCAATTTCTGGAAGATGATGAGACTGAGATTAGCCCACAAGGTTCAACTTCAGTCACGACAATTTTACGAGGGAGTGGCTCTGCTTCCATTACTTCATCAACGGCGCCTCAAAAGAGCGTACAAATACGTGACACTTTCGGGTATAGCAATCAACCCTCTGTCAATGCACGTGCAGCATTAGTCATGGATGCACAAACTGGTGAAGTACTGTACAGTAAAAATAGTAGCTTAGCAGTTCCAATTGCATCGATTACTAAAGTCATGACCGCAGTTGTGACAGCTGATGCTCGTTTAGACATGTCGGAAGAGATCACCTTACAACAAATCGATTTCGCTGGTGCTGGTGGTAAGAACTCAAGTTCTACATTGCGTGCCGGAGATACGATGAATCGTGCAGAACTACTGCTTTTCGCATTGATGAAATCTGAGAATCCTGCTGCTGCTGCTTTAGCTCGTACATATCCAGGTGGCCGTTCAGCGTTTGTGGCTGCGATGAATGCAAAAGCAAGACAACTAGGTATGACATCAACGCGTTATGCTGAATCTACAGGCCTTGATCCACATAATGTTTCATCAGCTAGAGATTTAGGTATTTTGGTGAGTGCTGCATCTCAATATGGTTTGATTCGTCAGTTCTCAACAACACCTACTTACGATTTTAATTTAGGCTATCGTGTTTTGAAGTCTAATAATACCAATGCATTAGTACGTAATGGTGGTTGGAATATTAACTTATCAAAAACAGGTTATATCAATGAGGCAGGACGTTGTGTAGTGATGCACACCACAGTTAATTCTCGTCCAGCTGTTGTCGTATTGCTCGGGGCTTCAACTTCTCAAGCACGTACAAATGATGCGACTAATCTATTAAATTGGGTGGCTACCCTACCAAAACGTATTTAGTAGCATTGGATTGTTAAAAGCTCTTCTTTATGAAGAGCTTTTTTATGTCTTTAAAAAATCAGAGAAAGACGACATAACTTGTCTTTTATCAAATAATTATATGTATTAATAAATCAAAAATAGAGTAATATTTATTCATTACAATAAATGATGACATTCAATCATGAATGCGATGCAACATGCTCGGATTTCCGCAAAACGTTGGGGTGGGGAGCCTGAAGACTACTATGAAATTCATGCTTTTATAGATAGTACCAAAAGCTTATGCAGTGATGCACGACACCGAGTTTTGCATACTTTATGGGGAATTAACTCAGTTGTAGTACCGATCTTTGGGCATAGTCTAGTGACGAGTACAGGCAAATCTGTTGATGTTAAAGATTTGTGTGAGCGTGATCATTTGTTAGTGGACTATCAACAGCGTTTTATTCCGACCTTACATGATTTTGTAAATGCGATAGATGTAAAACAATTACCCCAAAATTTTGAACAACATTTAGAACAATTACATCTTAACTATGTAAAGGATAAAACACTTTCGCAAATGATGTTATCGCCATTAGCACAGACGGGTAAATTACATTCTTTATTACTGACACATAATAGCTGGTTTATTTTTGATATCTTACCTCGATTGGGATCACTGCCTAGTTTGGGAAATATTCGTTATAGCCCTGCTGATTTTTTTAATGCGATGCATTTTGAATTGTGGATGGACAATGGGATGGCAATTCCTCTGAGTGCGCAAGCATTACATCAAATAAAACAAACGACTTAACGATATATTTTTACGGGAATAAAATGAGCACATATGTGATTCGTGCCAAGTATTTTGGTTATAACGATGAAGTTTTCTACGTAGCTGGCAATCGTATTGCGAATGTTTTTGATAATAAGCAACAGGCTGAATTAGCTTATAAAAAACTTGAGATAGATGGAGCGCGTGATTTTGCATTATATGAAGTTGAATCCCTTTTTGATGCTGATGAAGCATTATTGCAGCAATTAGATGACTTCGTATATTCACGTTGTGGTGAACATATTTGCGAAGAAGGGGATATTTCTGACGATGTATTACCTGCAAGTTTAAGTGACGATGATACCTTTGAATTTATTCAGCTTGCTGGAATGCAAAAATTCCAATTGGTTGAATTCGAAAATGAAGTCAAGTTTTATGGTTTATGGTCTGTAAAAAAACAACAATGGGTGGAGGAGCATGATGAATGCTTTGCGGGTTTAATATATTCAGAAAGTTTAGATGCTTTTAAATCTAAAGTTGAGCATATTTTTGCTGATTATGATTATTCAGCAATTGAAATAAAAGGCAGCTTGGATCAACTTTCAGCCCAACCGATTTTATTGCAAGCAATGATTAGTACACGATCTGGTTTAAGTTATGATGAAGCAAAACAAACCCTTGTCATTGATGCTTGGCAAGATGAAGCATTGTATGCTGTGAATTCGCTATTGAAGCAGCCTTTGTTTGAAATTAAGGAAATTAGTCTAGAAGAAATTCAAAAAATTGAAAAATACTTAGCGAAACAATATAGCTATGATGAAGATTATGAATATGAAGAATAAAATCATGTTCTAGTTAATAAAAAACCAGTTGCAAGCAACTGGTTTTTTATTACTAAAAATTTATTCTTACATATTTGAAAGAATAGAATCTTTAACTTGATCCATCGTTGCATCGATGGATAACATCACAGCATCCGCACATTGTTTGATTGCTGTATCTGGATCTTTCAAACCGTTACCTGTCACTGTACATACGATCACAGAACCTTCAGCAATTTTACCTGCTTTGATGTCACGAATAGCACCACCGATAGAAGCAGCAGAAGCTGGCTCTACGAAAACACCTTCATACATAGAAAGTAAGCGTTGAGCTTCAAGAATTTCGCTATCTTGAAGTTCATCGAACCAACCTTTCGAATCACGTACAACTGCTTTTGCATGATTCCAGCTTTGTGGATTACCAATACGAATAGCCGTTGCAACGGTTTCAGGACTTTCCACTGGAGCACCACGTAAGAATGGCGCTGCACCAGAAGCTTGATAACCAACCATCGTTGGTAAGCCTTCAGGTTTAGGACCAGTGAATTGATCTGTTGCTGCATCATAGATGACTTGTTCGAACTGATCAGCAGGTTGATTTGCTAATGCTTCTGTATAACCCATCCAGTGTGCAGTGATATTCCCTGCGTTACCTACTGGTAAACAGTGGTAGTCAGGTGCACGCCCTAGAGCTTCAACAATTTCGTACGCAATGGTTTTTTGGCCTTGTAAACGGTAAGGATTGATTGAATTTACGATAGTCACAGGCGCTTGATCTGCTACTTCTTTTACTAGACGCATACCGTCATCGAAGTTACCGCGGATTTGCATGGTGATTGCACCGTACATCATTGCTTGAGCCATTTTACCCATTGCAATTTTGCCTTCAGGAATCAAAACGAATGCTTTAATTCCTGCACGTGCTGCATATGCCGCTGCTGCAGCTGAAGTATTCCCTGTTGATGCACAGATAATTGCCTTCGAGCCTTCTTCAACCGCTTTGGTTACAGCCATCGTCATACCACGGTCTTTGAATGAACCTGTTGGGTTAAGACCTTCGTACTTCACATAGATTTCAACGTCTTTGCCAATAATACGTGGAATGTTCTCTAGTTTAATAAGAGGAGTATTTCCTTCGCCTAAAGAAATTGCACGTGTAGTTGCAGACACAGGTAAACGGTCACGATAACGATCTACAAGACCAGTATAACGATTGGCATTCGACATGATGGTGTTCCAATATGAGGTAGAGCGGGGTGAGGGAAGGCATTTTCCCTCAACCTGATTAACTATCGAGCGATTCTAAACGAATTCTTACGATTTCGCCACGAATAGCTGGTAATGCTTGAATTTGAGCAAGAGCTTCATCCATTTTTGATTCAACAATTGGATCAGTCAAAATCACGATTGGGATGAGGTCTTTGAGGCGAGATTGTTGCATGATCGCATCAATACTAATACCTGAACGGCTGAGAATGCTAGTGACATCAGCGAGCACACCAGTTTGGTCTTCTGCATTTAAACGAATGTAATATCCCGTTGTCATTTCTTCACGGCTTAGGATTGGTACATTTGTAAGCGCCTCGAATGCAAGTTGAGGGATTGTTCCAGCGCCGTCTTCGGTGTATGAGATATCTCGAACAATATCAATCACATCTGCTACAACTGCTGAAGCTGTTGGTCCTGCGCCTGCACCAGCACCATAGTACAATGTTGGACCCACCGCATTTGCTTGAACAAGTACCGCATTTTTTACGCCATTCACGTTTGCGATCAATTCTTCAGCAGGAATCAAGGTTGGGTGTACACGTAACTCAATGCCTTTTTCAGCACGACGCGCAATACCTAAATGTTTGATACGGAAGCCAAGTTCTTCAGCATATTTCACATCTTGAGCTGTGATTTTACTAATGCCTTCGGTATAAACCTTATCGAATTGAAGTGGAATACCAAACGCACAAGATGCCAAAATCGTCAGTTTGTGTGCAGCATCAATCCCTTCAACATCAAATGTCGGATCTGCTTCAGCATAGCCAAGCTCTTGAGCTTCTTTGAGAACATCATCAAATGCACGACCTTTTTCACGCATTTCAGTCAGAATGAAGTTACCTGTACCGTTGATGATGCCTGCAAGCCATTCGATATGGTTAGCTGCTAAACCTTCACGGATGACTTTAATAATTGGGATACCACCAGCAACAGCCGCTTCATAAGCAATTTGCACGGCATTGTCTTCTGCTGCTTTGAATAGCTCATTACCATGTTCTGCGAGTAAAGCTTTGTTTGCTGTAACAACTTGCTTGCCATGCTTAATGGCTTCCATGATGACTTCATAAGCAGGATGAATGCCACCCATGACTTCAACGACTACATCAACATCAGGTTGACGCACGATCTCCATGAGATCTGAGCTTTGTTTAATGCCTTCGAGTTGTAGATCTGGACGTGGACGGCGGGTGCCTACGTGTGTAATTTGAATTTCTCGACCAGTACGGCGTTTAATTTCAGCAGCATTTTCTTGTAATAATTTAAGGGCTCCACCACCTACAGTACCAAGACCGAGTATCGCCAGACGAACTGGTTTCACGTCACACTCCATTTTATTCAATCATTTTAATGAAGCTTGATCATAGCTAAAAAAGTGCGCAGACACTAGGGCTAAGATCATCTTTAATCTGTCGCCCAAGTCGCTTTGTGGAGTTGCTGTGAGGATTTATTTTTCGAGTCGTTTAATGATTTCTTCTGGTGTCATATATCCACCAAGATATTCGCCGTCAACGTTATAAATTGCTGGTGTGCCATTAACGCCCATGTTTAAACCTAACTGATATTGATCACGTACAGGGTTTTTACATTCTGCTGCAGCAACAGGAAGACCTTGTGATGCTTGATCAAATGCAGCTTTGCGATCTTCACTGCACCAAATTGCTTGCATCGTAGGCATAAACTGCTCACCACGTGGCCATGCGATATAACGAACTTCAATACCTTTGGCATTAATTTCAGGTAAATGTTCATGCAGCTTGTGACAGTACGGGCAGCTTGAATCGGTAAAGACATAAATCACATGCTTAGCTTTACCGCCTTCCGCTGGGTAAACAATTAAATCTTCAGTTTTGAGTGCTGCTAAATGTTTTTTATTTTCTGTAGCTTGCAGAGCTTCGCTAACATTTTGTAGCTGTTTGTCGCCTAAACGGATCACATCGCCTTGGATGATGTATTGACCATCACTAGTGGCATAAACAGAACCCATGCCTTCTAGACTCACCCAGAATAGATTAGGAACTTCTGTTTTTTTAACTGCAATAATTTTAGCGTTGATATTTGCAGTTTTAAGATGCTTTTCTAAGGTTGAGACTAAGCGTTGTTGCGCGTTTCGCTCACTTAAGGTTGATGCTTCACCCGTAGCAGGCGCTGTTGCTGTAAGAGCATCTTGTTTTTGTGCTGAATTTTCTTTTGAGCAGGCACTAACTAATAAAGTTGATGCTAATGCACAAGCAAGTGCAAGCTTAGACCGAGTAAACACCATAAAGAACCTTTTTTCTACGTATTCATTTGTATTAAGGGTCTAAGCATAGCAAAAAAAACATCTGACTTCGTTAAATCTTGCTTAAGCTTTGTGAACTCAATCAACTTGTTGAATGCGTCATAGATAAACGGTCGGTTTAACCTCTTGGATGATGTTTGCTATGCAGCTCTTGCATTCGATGTTGAGCGACATGCGTATAAATTTGTGTGGTTGAAAGATCGCTATGACCGAGTAGCATTTGTACTACACGCAGATCAGCGCCGTGATTGAGTAAATGTGTGGCAAACGCATGTCTCAGGGTATGCGGGGATAATTCTGCAGATATATTGGCCTGTAAAGCATAGCGTTTGATCGCGTACCAAAAGTTTTGCCGACTCATGATTCCGCCATGTTGGGTAAGAAATAAATAATCGGTATTACTTTTATAAAGCTGTGGACGGGATTTTGATAAGTATTTCTCGACCCATTCACATGCGTATTGACCTAGCGGGACAAGACGCTCTTTGTTTCCTTTACCTGTAATACGTAAGAAGCCTTGTTTTAAATTTATTAACTCTAAACGTAAATTCAGTAGTTCTGTAACACGTAGACCACAAGCATATAAAACTTCAAGCATGGCTCGATCACGTAAACCCAAAGCGGTACTGATATCTGGTGCATTTATCAGTGCTTCAACATCATGCTCTGATAAATCTTTAGGTAATGATCGACCAATCTTAGGGGATTGATGTGTCGCAACAGGATTATCATCTCTAAGTTTTTGTTCTCTGAGAAATTTAAAAAATTGCCGTAAAGCTGATAAACACCGAGCAATGGAGCGTGGGCTTTTGCCATGTTTGGTCAGCGCGATCAGTACATCGGCAATATCATCACTTGACCACTCAGTAAGTACCACTGTGTCGTGCAAGTCACTACATTGAATTAAATCAGACAAATAGGCATTACGAGTATGTGGACTTACTGTTTGTGCAACTAAATAATCACGAAATCCATGTAAAAAACTTAAATGTTCAGGGATTTTTACAGCAGCAGGAATACGAGGTTTTTTATTTAACATAACAGCTTAAATCCTTTCATCTATTGCACTGTAAAAGAAAAAGTATTTGTTGTCGATCTGTGACAAGACTAAATGCCACTGAGATTGCTTTTGGTAATTATTCTCATTTGCTTGTATACTACGTGCAAAAGAGATATGGGTTAGAAACGGTGCGATTGTCAGCATTAAAAGTCAAACAAACAGCGAAAATCACGCAAGTGAATCGCCTAGTGAATGATAATGATGAACCAGATCTGGTAGCGATACGTCTTGAGAGTTTGGGTTTTGTGCCTGGCGCACAAGTTCAAGTGATTACCAAAGGTGTTTTTGGTGGTGACCCGATTCTAATCCAAATAGGTTTTACCCGTTTTGCTCTGCGCAAATCTGAAGCCGATAAAATTGAAATTCAGCTGGAAGGAGTACCTACATGAGTGATGCGCTTCGTGTTGCCCTTGTGGGAAATCCAAACTGCGGTAAAACATCTTTATTCAATCATTTAACTGGTACCCGCCAGAAAGTAGCAAACTATGCGGGTGTTACGGTTGAACGTAAAGTCGGACATTTTCAGCTGCCATCAGGTAAAAATGTTCGTGTTCTAGATTTGCCAGGAACTTATAGTTTACAAGCAACTAGTCCCGATGAAGCAATTACCCGTGACGTCTGCCAAGGTAAAATAGCTGAGGAAGGTCAGCAAGACGCTTTCTTGTGTGTGGTAGATGCGACGAACTTAAAACTACATCTTGGTCTCGTATTAGAAATTATTGAGCTTGGTCGTCCGATCCTCGTGGTTTTGAATATGATGGATGAAGCACGTCGTCGAGGTATTCAAATCAATACACAAAAATTATCTCAACGTTTAGGTGTACCTGTGGTTGAGACGGTTGCTGTACGTAATTCAGGAATCGAAAATTTATTACATGCACTTGATCAAGGGAAATATACCGTTCCGCAGACCGAGCTGAGTGGTTTGACTGGTGAGCATCATCAGAAAATTGAAACCATTTTCAAAGATGTCGTGAATTTCGTAGATCAGGAAGATAAACGTACAGATTTCCTTGATAAAATCTTCTTGCATCCAGTGTTGGGTTTGCTCAGTCTAGCGGTGATGATGTTCATCGTTTTCCAAGCTGTATTCGCTTGGGCGGCACCATTTATGGATGGAATTGAAACATTCTTTGGATGGCTTGGTGAAACATTAGGTGCTCATATCAGTCAACCGCTTTTACAAAGTTTAGTGGTTGATGGGATTATTGCAGGTGCTGGTGGCGTAGTGGTGTTTTTGCCACAAATTCTGATCCTGTTCTTCTTCATTTTAGTCTTAGAAGAATCTGGATATCTACCTCGTGCTGCGTTCTTGCTTGATAAATTGATGTTTAAAGCAGGTTTGAGTGGTCGTGCGTTTATTCCATTGCTTTCAAGTTTTGCTTGCGCTGTTCCGGGTATTATGGCTACTCGAAGTATTAGTGATCCCCGTGATCGTTTCACGACGATTTTGGTCGCGCCATTAATGACTTGTTCAGCTCGTCTACCTGTATATGCTTTATTGATTGCAGCTTTTATTCCAGCTCAGACCGTTTGGGGAATCTTTAATCTTCAAGGTTTAGTGTTGTTTGGTCTATATATGGCGGGTATTGTTAGCGCATTATGTGTTTCATTTGTGATGAAATTTTTGCAAAAAGATAAATCACAACATGCGCTTTTATTAGAGTTGCCAAGCTATCGTATTCCCGATTTAAAAGGTGTCGGCATTGGTTTATTAGATCGTGGAAAAATCTTCTTAAAACGCGTGGGTGGAATTATCTTCGCGCTTTCGATTTTACTTTGGTTTTTATGTACTTTCCCACAAGCGCCTGAAGGTGCCACTCAACCTGCGATTGATTATAGTTTTGCTGGTATGTTGGGGCATTTAATGCAGCCTATTTTTGCCCCAGTGGGATTCAACTGGCAGATATGTATTGCACTTATTCCAGCGATGGCAGCACGTGAAGTAGTTGTTGCTGCACTGGGAACAGTATATGCCTTATCTGGAGCTGATGATGAAGCTGTTGCCCAAGGCTTGGCTCATTTAATTAGTGCAGATGGAACAGGTTGGTCTTTAGCTACAGGGCTGTCTTTGCTGGTGTGGTTTGTTTATGCGCCACATTGTTTAGCAACTTTGGCAACGGTGCGTAGAGAAACAGGTTCTTGGAAACATGTGGCTGTGATGACCGCATATTTATTTGGTTTGGCTTATTTGATGTCTTTCTTTACTTACCAAATCGCTTCGCGAATTTGGGGCTAGATAGGAGCTGCATATGTTTGAGTATCTGATTATTGCGGTTTTGGTCGGTTGGAGTGCCATAGTTGTCTTTAAAAAGGTATTTCCTCAAACCGCAAATGCTATGTTCATGTCTTTGTCGAATGTATGTCAACATTTTGGTTGGCAACGCTTAGCACTACGATTGAAACCTAAAATGGTTGTTGGATGTGGTGGTGGATGTGGTTGTGCAAGCGATGAAAAGGACAATAATAAAACTGAAGAGATTCAAGCCGTGAAATGGCGTTAAGATTTTTTGTTTATAAAGCCATCGAATGATGGCTTTTTTACGCACTGACACAAAAAAATGCGAATAAAGATAAAACTGAAAAAGCATTCAAAACAGCAAAGTGCTAACATTTTTGCCATTCTGTGATCTGCGATAAAATGGGGCAAAAATGTTAATACAACGTGGTGGATTAAAAGTTGTTGCTGGCTTGGGTATTTCTGGTGTGTCAGCAGTAAACTTTCTGCATGAACAAGGCTACCAAGTTGCAGTAACAGACTCTCGAGAAACTCCACCAGGTCATGATCAAATTCCTGCTGAGGTGAGAACGAGCTTTGGACGACTCGATACAGAGCTATTACTTCAGGCCGAAGAGATTATTTTAAGTCCTGGATTAGCACCACAATTACCTGAAATTCAACAAGCCATTGATAAAGGAATTCCAGTTGTAGGGGATATTCAGCTTTTACGCCGTGCAACTGATGCTCCCATTATTGCGATTACAGGGTCAAATGCTAAAAGTACAGTGACAACACTCGTGGGTTTGATGGCTCAGGATGCTGGAAAGAAAGTGGCTGTTGGTGGAAACTTAGGTCGACCAGCCTTAGATTTATTAAAAGATAAACCTGAACTCATCGTTTTGGAGTTATCGAGTTTCCAGTTGGAAACTACTTCGCATTTGAATGCTGAAGTTGCGGTTGTTCTCAATATGAGTGAAGACCACTTGGATCGTCATGGTGATATGTTGGGTTATCACAAAGCCAAACATCGAATTTTCCAAGGTGTTAAAAAAGTCGTTTATAACCGTGATGATAATTTAAGCCGTCCTTTAGTGCCTGATGCAACACCAATGCAAAGTTTCGGTTTGAATGCTCCTGATTTAAATCAATATGGTGTTTTGAGAGATGCAGATGGCACCATGTGGTTGGCACGTGGAAGAGAGCGTATCTTAAAAACCTCTGAGATGTATATTCAAGGAATGCACAATGTAGCAAATGCACTTGCTTGTTTGGCCATTGGTGAAGCGGTTGGATTTCCGTTGCCGAGTATGTTAGAGACATTGAAAACATTCAAAGGCTTGGAGCATCGTTGTGAATATGTGCAAACGATTGATGGTGTGCGTTATTACAATGATTCAAAAGGAACAAATGTCGGTGCAACTTTAGCGGCGATTGATGGGCTTGGCGCTGCTATTGAAGTCAATAAAGGCAAATTAGCACTTATTTTAGGCGGTCAAGGCAAAGGTCAGGATTTCCGTCCTTTGCGTAATGCAATACAAAAATATGTGAAATCTGTCATTCTAATTGGCGAGGATGCGCCTGTAATTGAACAAGCGATACAAGGAACAACTGTTATTCAGCACGCGTCTAGCTTAAAAGCCGCGGTCGAGCTTGCTCAGCAAGTAACGCAAGCTGAAGATGTGGTTCTGTTGTCGCCAGCATGTGCAAGTTTTGATATGTTTAAAAGTTATAATGATCGCGGGCATCAGTTCGTGGCATGTGTAAATGCCTTGAGTGAAAATAAAAACTAGGAACAGCGTTATGGCGGATTTGGCCCAAAATACAGTGCAGAAGATTTCTCAAATCTTAAATCGATTGCCGAAGCTTCCAGCAGAAATGACACCACGTAACATTCTGATTTTCTGTGTAGTGTCTTTACTCTGTTTGGGTTCGGTGATGGTGGCCTCTGCTTCCATGCCGTATGCAGAATATATCCATGAGAATCCATTTTATTTTTTGATTCGTCATGGTATTTCGATTGTTGTCGCCGCTGTGGTTGCATTTTTGACTTATCGTGTCTCTTTAAACTTATGGTTTAAAAATGCGTTTCCATTATGGCTGATTACGATCATATTACTGCTCGCCGTTTTGGTGGTCGGGTCAGAAGTGAATGGCGCACATCGTTGGATTAAAGTTGGTGGTTTCACGATACAGCCAACGGAGATTGCTAAGATTGTGATGGCAATTTTTACGGCAGATTATGTGGTGCGCCGTGCGAAAGAGGTTCGAACGCACTGGAAAGGCTTGCTACGCTTAAGCGGAGTAATGGCACTTACAGTCGGTTTTATCGTTGCTGAGCCTGATCTTGGGGCAACAGCGGTGATAGTTTTAATGATGGTTGGTGTGTTCTTCTTAGCTGGTGCGCCTGCGACTCAGTTCTTGATCATGTTAGGGGCGATTCTTGCAGGAATTACCGCACTGATTTTATTTGAACCATTCCGCTTTCAACGACTTATTTCATTTACCAACCCTTGGGCTGATCCATTAGGTGTGGGTTATCAGTTGTCAAATGCTTTGATGGCATTTGGTCGGGGTGAATGGTTTGGAACAGGTTTGGGACATAGTGTCCAGAAACTTTCCTATCTTCCTGAAGCACATACAGACTTTATGTTAGCAGTCTTGGGGGAGGAGTTTGGATTCTTCGGTGTAACAACTGTCATGATTCTCTCATTTACTATGCTGGCATGTTGTATTCGTATTGGGCATCGTGCATTGCAGCATAATTATCTGCGCGCAGGTTATTTAGCTTATGGTATCAGCATTATTTTCCTGTTACAGATTTTGGTAAATGCAGGCATGAATATGGGCTTGATGCCAACCAAAGGTTTGACACTGCCATTTATTAGTTATGGTGGTACATCATTGATGATGTGTGCTGCGATGATTAGTCTGATTTTGAAAATTGATGCTTCAACCCAAGAGCTAAATCCTGTCAAAGAAGAATCGAATTTCTAAGGAATTTAGTTTCTGATACAAAAGAGACCCTAATTTATTAGGGTCTCTTTTGTTTTATAAATAAGATCCTGTCAAATGAATGCCTTTAGGGATTAAATTTACATCCCATTGCTGTACAGCTTGTTGCAGCATTATTCTAGGTTTATTTAATTCAACATTTGGTTGCCCAAGTGCCAATAGGGCTTGCTGTAATAATTCAGAAGCCTTTGATACGTCTAATGCTTGTGCCAAATTTTGCTTAGATAATTTCTGACCTTGACCATTCATAGCTAGGGGTAAATGCATATAACTCAAACTTGGATAGTTCAATATAGAGCCAAGCCAGATTTGTCGAGCGGTATTATCTAATAAATCCGCACCGCGAACGACATGCGTAATGCCTTGTAAATAATCATCAACCACAACTGCTAATTGATAACTAATGATGCCATCTCTTCGTTTTAGAACGAAGTCACCAAGATCATCTTTTAGGTTGGAACATTGTCGACCTTGTAATCTGTCTTCAAAACAAATCAGCAGATCATCGACTTTTAAACGAATGGCTTGCTCAGCA
Organism: Acinetobacter sp. AOR34_HL; assembly: GCF_027854795.1. Lineage (NCBI taxonomy): Bacteria > Pseudomonadati > Pseudomonadota > Gammaproteobacteria > Moraxellales > Moraxellaceae > Acinetobacter > Acinetobacter sp. AOR34_HL. The sequence goes on from NZ_JAKTID010000080.1 coordinate 44,854, forward strand.
AAATCAAGATTTAAATCTCGGCATGTGCCAGCATAGATGTGATTAGAGCCGAGCATTTTTCGGGTACATTGGCAGGCATATATGGCATGTTGCTGTTTGAGTTGATCGATTACTTGCTCATAAATAGCTAAACGATCTTTTTGGAAAATAATCTCGGCATCAGGTTCAAATTCAAAGGCATCGATGCAAGATAAAATGTGAGTTTCGCTATTTGGATAAATGCGAGGAATATCGGTATCTTCTATTCGTACTAACCACTTACCATGATTGGCTTTGGCATCACAATAGCTTGCGACAGCAGTCAGTAAAGAACCAAAATGTAAAGGGCCAGTAGGAGAGGGTGCAAAACGTCCGATATAAGACATAAAGATTTATTGTTGTCTAAATAATTAAATCTACACCTAATCCCTCCAATACAAGGAGGGAGATATGCGAAAACAATGGGTTTTTAAAATTCGCAATATTCCTCCCTTTCTAAAGGGAGGTTAGGCGGGATGGTTATCCGTTGTTTTGCTTTTCTTTGATTTCAGCCAAAGTTTTGCAATCGATACATTGAGTAGCTGTTGGACGAGCTTCTAAACGGCGTAAGCCGATTTCGATACCGCAAGTTTCGCAGAAACCGTAATCACCACTTTGGATCGCTTCTAATGATTGCTCGATTTTACGAATCAGCTTACGCTCACGATCACGTGTACGTAATTCAATCGCAAACTCTTCTTCCTGAGTCGCTCTATCATTTACATCGGGTAAAGCTGTTGATTCATCTTGCATTGTGTTGAGCGTACGATCAACTTCTGACATTAACTCTGCTTTCCATGCATTTAAGATTTGGCGGAAATGCTCAAGTTGTCCATCAGACATGTATTCTTCATTTTTTTTCGGCTGATAAGGTTCAATCCCAAACAAGCTCGCAGTTGTACCGCCTTCAGAAGCTTTAGGTTTGGTTTTGCGTACACGTTTTACAGTCGATTTTTGTTCGTCGATCACTGCTGTGTGTTCGTCCAAGACTTGATTTTGGTTGTCATTCGCCATATAGGGCATTCCTCATCTTACACGTACTATCTATACGCAAAAAATATGGTGATATGCAAGTGTTTTTATAGAAACCTAAGATGGTTTTTTCCATCAAGGGTCGACATCATATAGACTTTTTCAGCAAGATGGTAGTCATTACTGTCTAGAATTAGTGATAAATCTAGGATGTGATTTGTAATCAAAAGTTTAGTCGTAACCTAAGACTTCTGAGCTACTCAAGCGTTGAGAATTACTTAGACGATGTACTTGTGTTTCAATCTCGCCATTTGCTTTCAAACGGATATATCGGTAGCCAGGGTGTTCTTCATCAAGTGCAAATTTTTCACTTTTCGGTTTGAACTGAATACATGTAGAAGGGGTCGAAAGGAATTCAACACCTTGCCATGATGTAATAGAGTCTTGATGCACGTGTCCACAAATAATTGCCTTAACATTGCTAAAGAGCTGAATGGTTTCAAGTAAATCAGAGGAATTTTTTAATTTATGCTGATCAATCCATGCAGATTGCATTGCAAAGGGATGGTGGTGACATGCAATTATGACATAACGATCATGTAGTTGAGTCAATAATTTTGGAAGTTGCTGCAATTGGGCATCTGCGATTTTGCCGTCAATACGATTCGGCTGAGCGCTATTTAATAAAATGACATACCAATTTCCAAGCTCAACAACTGTTGGAGCAGTCTTGTCTTGCTCATGGAATGGAAAATGATTGACATCATCGTGATTCCCAGGTGTTTGAAAAAAGGGAATGCTCAAGCTATGCATATACTCGAGATAGCGATGATAGGTGAGTGGCGTCGGGTTCTGAGCTAAATCACCTGTATGAACAATCAAGTCAATCTCAGGGTGTGTTTGACGCATCAAGTCAATTACTGCATGAAAACTTTGTTCGGGTTGCATTCCGACAAATTCTAAATGTGGATATTCAAGTAAATGAGTATCCGTAATCTGGATCATCACAAAATCTTTTTGTGATAATGTTGAGACTTGAAAAGTCACCGCTTTATCCCCTTCAGATTTTTATTGTTGTCGTAAATGCTGAGTAAGCCACTGCAATGCCATAATGACAGGTGCATTTCTCAACCGCCCATTTTTTAATAATAGAGGTGCATCAGAATAATCAAACAAATGAAGTTGAATGTCTTCACCTTCGTCTGGCATTCCAAACACGCCACCTGATGTTGGTAATTCAACATTTGCAACATATAAGTGAAAAATTTCTGAACATGCCCCTGCTGAAGGATAAAAGGTAAATAAATGTTGTAAGTCATGAACTTCACAACCCGCTTCTTCTAAGCTTTCACGGCGAATACATGTTTCAGGTGTTTCATCCCCATCTAAAACACCAGCAATCACTTCTAATTGCCAAGGTGAAACGGTATCGTTTAATGCGCCAATTCGAAATTGTTCGATCAAAGCAAAACGTCTTTGCTGATTATCATATAATAAAACACCAGCCGCTTCGGGACGGTGAATTAATTCACGATGAATAGATGATGAATAATTAGATTTATTAAATAATCTATGTTTTATCGTGACTTTCTCTACCTGAATGAACCCTCGAAATAAGTTCTCTCGAGATTCTATCGAAACGTCGGATGCTGAAAAGCTGGCGTGCTCAAGAATATTCATCATAAATTAGGATGAGATTGTACATATCTCATCCTAACCGAGAATGGTTCGTTGGAAAATCTTTTTTTAGTCGATTTACACTTTGTGGTACAGTTTTTGACCATGTTCCTGATAAGCGGTTTTCATTGCATTGAGACCTGCTTCAACTTCTGCATCTTCATCATTTGATTGATTGGCATTGTGTTGATTTTGCGCATAATCTCGCACATTCTGTGTGATTTTCATCGAACAGAATTTTGGTCCACACATCGAACAGAAATGAGCTGATTTATGAGCTTCTTTTGGAAGTGTTTCATCATGCATGCTACGTGCCGTATCAGGGTCTAAGCTCAGATTAAACTGATCGTCCCAACGGAATTCAAAACGTGCTTTAGAAAGTGCATTATCACGGACTTGCGCACCTGGATGACCTTTGGCTAAGTCTGCCGCATGCGCTGCAATTTTGTAGGTAATGATGCCATCTTTTACATCTTTCTTATTTGGTAAGCCTAGATGTTCTTTAGGTGTAACATAACAAAGCATCGCTGTACCATACCAACCAATCATCGCAGCACCGATTGCTGAGGTAATGTGATCATATCCTGGTGCGATGTCAGTCGTGAGTGGTCCAAGAGTATAGAAAGGAGCTTCTTTACAGACTTCTAGTTGTAAATCCATATTCTCTTTAATCATATGCATAGGCACATGACCAGGACCCTCAATCATCACCTGAACATCATGTTCCCAAGCACGATGTGTCAACTCTCCCAGTGTTTTAAGTTCACTAAATTGCGCTTCGTCATTGGCATCTTGAACACATCCAGGTCGTAGTCCATCACCTAAGCTGAATGAGACATCATAAGCTTTCATGATTTCGCAAATTTCATCGAAATGCGTGTACAAGAAGTTTTCCTGATGATGTGCTAAACACCATTGCGCCATAATTGAACCCCCACGAGATACAATGCCTGTGAGGCGATTTGCAGTCATAGGAACGTAGCGAAGTAAGACACCAGCATGAATGGTGAAATAATCTACACCTTGTTCAGCTTGTTCAATCAAGGTGTCTTTAAAAATTTCCCAAGTGAGGTCTTCTGCAACACCATCCACTTTTTCTAAGGCTTGGTAAATTGGAACAGTCCCAATTGGAACAGGTGAGTTGCGAATGATCCATTCGCGTGTTTCATGGATATTTTTACCTGTCGATAAATCCATAATGGTGTCAGCACCCCAACGTGTTGCCCATGTCATTTTGGCAACTTCTTCATCAATAGATGAGCCAAGCGCTGAATTACCAATATTGGCATTAATCTTCACTAAGAAGTTACGACCAATAATCATCGGTTCACATTCAGGGTGATTAATATTTGCAGGGATGATCGCACGTCCTGCAGCAATTTCTTGACGTACAAATTCAGGGGTAATTTCTCTTAAATTTTGTGCACCAAAATTTTGTCCTGCGTGTTGGCGCATATCAACGTCATGACGTTGGCGTTGATTCTCACGAATTGCAATATATTCCATTTCTGGCGTGATAATACCTTGCTTCGCATAATGCATTTGCGTGACATTTTTGCCTGCTTTTGCGCGGCGAGGATTTTGGATATGAGCAAACCGAATATCTGCTGTGCGAATATCTTTTAAGCGTGCTTGTCCAAACTCAGAACTCAAGGTTTCTAAAACATCTGTATCATTGCGTTCTTCAATCCATGATTGGCGAACTAGAGGTAAACCTTTGTTCAAATCAATTTGGACATTTGGATCTGTATAGACTCCAGATGTATCGTAAACCATGATTGGTGGGTTATGTTCGCCACCTAAACCAGTAGGAGTATCTGTGAGACTGATTTCTCTGAACGGTACTTGGATGTCTGGGCGTGAACCTTCAACATAGACTTTTTTGGAGGCAGGTAAGATACGGGTTAAATCTTTAGCATCTTGCTCATGTTGAGCAGAAATATCAGCAGGGGAAAGATTCGTTAATTGGTTCATTGCATGATCCTTATGTTTGGCATTAACGAATCAAGCACGACCAAAAACGATGGCGGATTTATCTCTTTGATAAATAAAGGCGAAGTTTTTGCTGGGCTTGATTCCTACGCAGGTGTTAACCTGATCAGGTTCAACGGTACTTGTCTTTAAATTGAGAATTAAGACAATCTCAGCAGTTTGTTAACTGCGCTCCGTCAAGCTAGGCATTTAGACTAACAGATTTTTGCTTTATTGTTGTATCAATTAACACCATTCGTTAATTGCCAAATCCATGCTATTGTCATAAAAGTTTCATCATAGTTATGGTTTAATCACCAATCATTTTTTCCATGTGTCTAGTGGAGGCATCCTGTGTGTCCAAGTAATCCAGTGTTAAGTCACCATATTTCTTCACAATTTAATGAAGACCTACAAGATGTTCATACCAAATTTATGACAATGGGCGGATTGGTAGAGCAGCAAGTTGCTAACTCAATTCATGCTTTATTAGACACAGATGCCAATTTAGCGATTGATGTTCAGTTTAAAGACAACACGGTGAATCAATATGAGCGAGATATTGATGAAGGTTTGACTTTAATTTTGGCGCGCCGTCATCCTGCTGCGATCGATTTGCGTATGGTGATTGCAATGAGCAAAGCCAATACCGATCTTGAGCGAATTGGTGATGAAGCTGCAAAAATTGCACGTATTGCTCAAAATCTTTGTGAAGAGGGTGAGTCACCACGTGGTTACATGGAAACACGTCATATTGGTAATCAGGTTCGTGTCATGATCCATGATGCATTAGATGCATTTGCGCGTTTAGATGTGGATCAGGCTTTGAAAGTTGTTATGGCTGATGTCGATATTGATCGTGAATATCAATCAGCGACTCGTACACTTATGACATATATGATTGAAGATCCACGTCATATCTCACGTGTTATTAATGTGATGTGGGTGTTACGTTCTTTAGAGCGAATTGGTGATCATGCGCGTAATATTTCTGAGCAAGTGATCTATATGGCGAAAGGTATGGATGTTCGTCATACTAGCATTGAAGAAATTGAGCAAAAAGTAAATCAAAAGTAATTTTGCACACCCAAAAAGATTTAATAGAAAGTGAATTTAATCAAAGTAAATCTGAAGCAGATTTTGATTAAGTTCACTTTTTTTATGAAAAACGGTTTGTTTGGATCATTTTGGGGTGATTTTAATGATCTGTTATAGTTTTTTTTGAAGGCTTTGTGGCTATATTTAGAATCAGTATTTTTTCAAAATAGTATTTTCAACCTAAAGGCGAGAATGCTATGAGTTTCCTAAAAAAGAAAAATAATGCGAGCTTCGTTTTCTTTATTATCGTTCTATATGCATGTCTTGGATTTGGTTTAGGATTTATGATTTGGGAGTATTTCCTGCTATCTCCATAAGATTGCAGAAACGAATATGTCACACAGATATTTAGATAGAGTAAATAAAAAAATCCCAGACTTCGGGGGAAAAGTCTGGAAGAGAAATATCATGCATTGTTGAGATATTGGGGGTATCTCTATCTTTCTATAAGTAACTTTAAATAGAATCGTTCAATCTGTCATGTAGACAACTGTGTATACTCTGTAATCCTTTATTACTAGTGTAAAGATCACGTAAATAAAAATGATAAATCATAAGTGTTTTTAAATCAAAATTTGAACTTATGGTAAAAATAGCCTGTAATTTAAAAGATCAAAGTTGTCTTGCCAATTTTTAAATAAAAAAAGCAATGATGGAATCATTGCTTTTGACACAAGAAATTTTAAAAAACTAAGCTCCCCTTCTTAACTTGGCAGAGCTTAGCTGTTCGATAAGGGTAGAGCGTTACTCAGCTTATCCTTGTTCAGGCTTCCAGCCTTCGGCTTTTTCTACGCTTTGGTCATTGTTGAAAAATTTCTCGCGTTGTTCCTCGAGGAATTTTTTTGCATCTGGTTCAAATACATTTAAACGTTTTTCGTTAATCAATGTAGTTTGATGTTTTAACCATTCTTGCCAAGCTTGTTTAGATACAGTCTCAAAAAATTCTTGACCCTTTGCACCAGGGAATGGTGCAAAATCTAAACCTTCAAGTTCTTGTTGGTATTTACGGCAAAATACTTGTCTAGTCATGATCAGTCCTTAAGCGTATAGCTGTTCTAAGCGAGTGTGTGCACGAACAATTGCAGCTTCAACTTGTTTAGGTGAAGTTCCACCAATATGGTCACGTGCATTCACTGAAGCTTCTAAAGTCAAAGCTTTGTCAAATACATCTGCTTCAATCAGATCAGAGAATTGTTGTAACTGTTCAAGAGAAAGCTCAGACAAATCTTTTTCTTCTGTTACGCCAAGAGCAACTGCTTTACCAACAATTTCATGCGCATCACGGAAAGCAACACCTTTTTTCACGAGGTAATCCGCAAGGTCGGTTGCTGTAGAGAAGCCGCGTAAAGCTGCTTCACGCATAACTTCAATATTTGGTACCAGTGCTGGAACCATGTCTGCAAAAGCCATAAGTGAGCCACGAACGGTATCAATGGCATCAAATAATGGTTCTTTGTCTTCTTGGTTATCTTTGTTGTATGCCAATGGTTGACCTTTCATTAAGGTCAATAAGCTAATTAAGTCGCCAAAAACACGACCAGACTTACCACGAACTAATTCAGGAACATCTGGGTTTTTCTTCTGTGGCATGATTGAAGAACCAGTACAGAAGCGATCAGGAATATTCACAAACTTGAACTGAGCTGAAGTCCATAGAATTAGTTCTTCAGACATACGTGATAAGTGCATCATGATCAAAGATGCTGCGGCATTAAATTCAATCGCAAAATCACGATCTGAGACTGCATCCAGAGAGTTTTCTGAAACGGCTTCAAAACCTAATAACTCAGCGGTATAGGCACGATCAATCGGGTAGGTTGTACCAGCTAAGGCTGCTGAGCCGAGTGGCATACGATTGACACGTTTACGGCAGTCTTGTAAACGTTCGGTGTCACGAACAAGCATTTCAAACCAAGCTAATAAGTGATGACCAAACGTCACAGGTTGAGCTGTTTGTAAATGAGTAAAACCGGGCATGATGGTATGCGTATTTTGACTTGCTAAACTCAGTAAACCTTTTTGTAAGCGAAGTAATAAGCCTAAAATGTCATCAATTTCATCACGTAGATATAAACGAATATCTGTTGCTACTTGGTCATTACGACTGCGACCTGTATGAAGTTTTTTACCTGTGATGCCAATACGTTGAGTCAGACGAGACTCAATGTTCATGTGGACATCTTCTAAATCAATACGCCATTCAAAATTTCCAGCTTCGATTTCTGCTTTAATTGTGCTTAAACCTTGAATAATGTCATCACGTTCAGCTTCAGTGAGTACACCAACTTTCGCTAACATGGTTGCATGAGCTATAGAGCCCGCAATATCTTGTTTATAAAAACGTTGGTCAAATTGCACAGATGCTGTAAATTCTGCAACAAATGCATCCGTTGCTTCTGAGAAGCGACCGCCCCACATACCAGAGGTTTGATTAGGGCTTGCTGTAGATGAGGATTGAGAAGATGTGGTCATGGCGGCTCAGTAAAATAAAAAAGAGTATAGCAAATCCAAACGCAGATGCCGAAACTCGACGCAAGAAGTTATCGCAATCTCGTCAGATGAATTCATCAGGCACGTATTTTTTTACGAAAATTGGTCAATGGCAACACTTATTAGAACTAATTGTTGCAAGTAATGTATTGGCAATGGTTTTAGCATTGGCGGAAGCTCGCTCTTGGCATGCTTTGGAAGGTATTCGCGTTTTACAATACACCTTTTTTATTAATTGGGTGATTTTATCTTTTTCCGCATTTGTCGATTATTTTCAGGATTTCTTTACTAAGTTAAGTCAAAAGGTCGCTTTGACTTTGGGTTTTGTTGTCCTGCAAATCATTGTGCTGCTTACAACTTGCGCTGTGAATATCATTCAGTTTTGGGCAGCTCGATCTACTGGTTTTTCCGAAGATGTCTTATTTCATGGCGTAAGTTTGCATTTGGGGTATGGTATTTTATTGGGTGCTTTTTGCTTACGTTATTTATATATGCGTGAGCAATGGTTGCGTCAGCAGTACAGTGAGTTAAATGCGCGTATTCAAGCGATGCAGGCACGGATTCATCCACATTTTTTATTCAATAGTTTAAATAGTGTGGTGAGTTTGATTTCAATAGATCCAGATAAAGCTGAAAATATGTTGATCAGTCTTTCTCGATTGTTTCGGGCCAGTTTTCAGGAGTTGAAACTGGTAAGTTTGGAGGAAGAAATTGATCTGTGTAAGCAGTATCTCAGTATTGAGAAAATGCGTTTAGGTGATAGATTAACCGTAGAATGGAATATTCAAGCGACACCAATTGAGTTAAAACGAGCGACTATTCCATTATTAACGTTGCAACCTTTGTTAGAGAATAGTATTTTTCATGGGGTGGAAAAAGTTTTACAAGCTTCAACGATTAGCGTATTGGTTGAAATATTGCAAAATCAAGTCACTATAGTCATTACTAACCCCTATTCTCACGATAAAATAAAATCCAGAACAGGGAATGGTATTGCAATAGAAAATGTTGAACAGCGCTTGAAGGCTTATTATGGGCCAGCTGTGAAATTTCAAGTGTATGGAGGAGTGTCGTTATATACGACTGTGGTGAGTTACCACGATCGAGTAAAATAATAAGTCCAGTTAACCATAAAAAATATGGATGATGTTAACGGTGACAAGGAGGAGAGGATGAAAGTTCTGATTGCTGATGATGAACCTCTCGCAGTAGAGCGTTTATCACGTTTAGTGACCCAGATGGGGCATGAAGTGATTGCGACAGCACATCATGGGCAAGATGTGTTAGATCATATTGAAAATGATTCACCAGATGTTGTTTTATTAGATATTCAAATGCCAGGGATGAATGGATTAGAGTGCGCTGAGCAATTGAGTCACTTGAACCCACGTCCTGCTATTATTTTTTGTACGGCATACGATCAACATGCATTGGAAGCATTTAAATTTCAAGCCCAAGGATATTTACTCAAACCTGTAGCCCAACAAGATTTACAGCAGGTTTTTGATAATTTAACTCAACTTACCCAAGCTCAAATGACGGGTTTAAAACAACAAGATCATATGTACGATACTAAAACTCAACGTCACCAAATTGCTGCAAAAACTTATCGTGGGGTCGAACTTATCCCTGTAGAAAATATTTATTATTTTTTGGCGGATCAGAAGTATGTCACCGTGCGCCATAAAAATGGCAGTGTATTGATAGACGAAACATTAAAAGATTTAGAGCATGAGTTTGCTGACCGCTTTATTAGAATCCATCGTAATGCGCTTGTTTCACTAGATTATTTAGAAGGTTTAGAGCTGGTTGCTGCTGGGCAATACCAAGTTCGATTACGTGAACTCGAGGAGCGCTTGTCGGTGAGTCGCCGTCATTTACCAAGTCTAAGAGAGTGTATGCATCAACTATAATTTGTTGAAGCTAAGCTTGTTATGATCACTTTTTGCTTTTTTTGCTTGCATTTTTAAATGATCAAGTTAAGTTTGGAGCAATTGCTTTGATCAATACTTAACTTAGATTTATGAAAACTCTAAAAATTGCAACTCGACAAAGTCCTCTTGCACTTTGGCAAGCTGAGCATATTCGTGCTCGTTTAAATGAACTTTATCCTGATTTAACGGTTGAATTGGTTAAGTTTGTAACCCAAGGTGATAAGATTTTAGATACGCCTTTGGCAAAAATTGGTGGTAAAGGATTATTTGTAAAAGAGTTGGAAGCAGCACTATTGGATGGGCGTGCTGATTTAGCTGTACATTCAATGAAAGATGTGCCGATGCATTTACCTGCAGGCTTAACACTTGCAGTGATCTGTGAACGAGAAGATCCTTTAGATGCTTTTGTATCGAATCAATATGCTCATTTTGATGAGTTACCACATGGTGCGAAAGTAGGAACCTCAAGTCTACGCCGTAAATGTCAGATACTTCAGCAACGCCCTGATTTAGAAATTATTGATCTACGCGGTAATGTCGGAACACGGTTATCTAAACTCGATGATGGATTGTATGATGCGATCATTTTAGCGAGCGCAGGTTTAAAACGCTTAGGTTTGGCAGAGAGGATTCGCCATTGCCTCGCACCTACATTGAGTTTGCCTGCAGTAGGGCAAGGTGCTTTGGGGTTGGAATGTCGTGCAGATGATCAAGAATTACTGGAATTAATCTCTCCTCTTCAACATGAAGTAACTTCAATTTGTGTACGTGCAGAACGTGCATTTAATGCCTATCTTGAAGGCGGATGCCAAGTTCCGATCGCTGGTTATGCGACAATTACTCAAAATCAACTTCATATCGAAGGTCGAGTCGGTAGTGTGGATGGAAAGACGCTATTAAAAGAACAATTGTCAGGAGCATTGGATGAGGGAGAGCGATTGGGTGTGGTTTTAGCCGAAAAATTATTGGCACAGGGTGCAGGTGAGCTACTGAAAGCTTTATATTAAAATGTTATTCATCAATACGCGCCCTGAAGATCGAGCACATTCATTAAATCAAGCTCTGATTCAAGAGGGGATACAGGTTGAATCCTTGCCCTTACTTGAGTTGGTTGCTGAGCCATTTACAGTAGATTTGATGCAGTTGTATGATCAACTCAAGGCTTCGCAAGTGATCGTTGTTGTCAGTCCAACTGCTGTTGAGATTGGCATGCTGCATCTCAAGAATAGTGAGATTGATTTAGATCAACTTAAACATATTCAATGGATCGCGGTTGGGCAAGCCACAGCAGCAGCGCTAAAAACCTTTGGGATTGATAGTCTTGTTCCTGATGTGGAAAGTTCAGAAGGGATGTTGCAGCTACCGATACTTAGAGAACGTGTTGACTTAAATACAGTCGCCTTTTGGCGTGGGCATGGCGGACGTCAATTTATGATGCAACATTTGCAACAAACAGGCGTTAATACTCTCAACTTTATCCTTTATCGTCGCCAATGCCCTGAACTAAGTTTGACTAAATTTCCTAAACTCGTTTCTCAATTGGTATCACAACAACCAGTTTTTGTGTTGATTAGTAGTGAAGCAAGTTGGAGAAACTGGCAAAAGCTCACCGCACAGATTAGCAAAGAGTTGGATTGTATTTATTTAGTACTTGGTGAGCGTTTAGCTCAGGTATTGTGTCAAACGCAAAATCAAGTAGATTCTATGTTGAAATATATTCAGTTAGAAACATTAGCACCATTAGAAATTATTCATTCTATTCAAGGCTGGCAAGGACAATCATGAGAAAAATTGCTTATTTCATATTGGTTCTGGGTTTGGTGTGGTTGGCGAAACTCAGTTATGATGTTGCGCAATATTCTCAAACAATTCCTCAGCTTCAACAGCAGTTGGTTCAATCACAGCAACAATACTCTTTGTTAAATGACCAATTAGTGGGTTTGCAACGACAACTGCAAGACAAAAACACCTCAAATACCAATAATAAACTTGTAACTACACCGATAACGATTGATGGTATTGCTCCCGCTGTTGTAATCAAGCAAAAACTACAATTAGTGCAGTTTGCGGTAGATCAGCAACAATTTATTTTTGCGCTAGAACAGTTGAATCAGTTGCAACAACAAATGGCTCAACATCAAGTTTCACCAGCATTGCAGCATGGTCTTATCAAAGCGATGGAACAAGATAAGCAAAACATTCAACAATATGTATTGCTGCAAACTCAGCAGCGTCAGCAGTTTGATACGTTATTGCAGTATTTAGATCAGCAGCTTCAGCAAGAAATGCAGAAACCCGATATTCGACTGCAGAAAAACAGTGAACGTTCATGGTGGCAATGGTTCAAATTTGAAAAGGTGCAACGCACTCCACCGGACTTAATTCAACGAAGTATTTTACTAAAAGAGGCTCAATTAAGATTATTACTTGCAGAGCAAGCATTGCATTTAAATCAAGCCACTGAATATCGCAAGTCAATGCAAGAAGTTATGCTGCTTTTAGAGGATCTGCCAGATCGTAGTAGTCAGCAAATGAAACTACGAGTGGAGAAAATGCTTAATCTTCCCGTCATTCCTGCTCCGAAACTAACGACTCTCGGTTTGCTAGGGTAGTCCGATATGAAGCATTTATTGAAGATATATTTCCTTGCAATCCTTAGCTTATTCGCTATTTTTTCAGTCTTTAGCTATGGTTACGGTAGTGGTTACGCTTATATCTATTGGCGGGACTGGCAGTTTCAAAGTAGCTTTTGGGGATTAGTAACCTGCTTTATTCTTGTGAGCTTCATCGCTCAGGCAGGATGGTTATTAGCAAAAAGATATCTCGCACAACAGCAAAGACAGAAAGATACAATTCTTCGATTTAAAGATTTACATCCTTATGAGCAGCTTGGCATCGTTTGGTTATTAGATGCTGCCAAAGATCAGCAAGTGTTCATTGAGCGAGTTTTCACACAGTCAGGTTTATTGAGTAATATCGTTGATGCTCAATTTGATTATCGCAATGGTGATTATGAAACCGCATTGATGAATCTAGAAAAGTCAGCCCCTATGGCTTTTGAACTTGCTGAATTGCTTAGAGTGGATATTTTTCTAGAGCGACAAGAAACAGAAAAAGCACTTACACATTTGGAATTTCTCGCACAACATCAACTATCCCCTTGGCTAAGCGAAATTGAAACGGCATATCAGCAAAAAATAACCAGTTTGTGGGGTAAATTGGCCTTACAGAAGCCATGGGTGTTTTTACAAAGTACTCAACATGGGCTGCTAGATGCAGAACATCGTGATCTTTGGTTGCAGCAATTATTAATTCAATTTGATCAAGCTACTGTAGATGATTTGGGTGCACTTCAACAACGTTATATGATGCTGCATTCAGAAATCAAAGCACGACCTTATACCAGTAAAGTACTTTGGTTAAAATTATTGGCTCGAATGCCTGAAATGAGTCTCCAGCACGAGGAGCTTGCCTTACATCTATTGCAAGAGCATTTTGATCCTGAAGTATTTTATTTGTGGTTTCAACAACAGCTACTTAAGCAAATTCCTGATTATGCTTATGTTGAACAACGAATTATGGAGTTGGAGCAAAAATATACCAGCGTTCCAATGCTGGCTTTTGCAAAATGGCATATATTTATGGCGACAGATCGCCAGACTGATGCAGCACAATTGTTGGATTTATATCCTGATAATATTTTAATGAGTTATTTAAGGATTAAATCCATCTTGGGTGATGATTCTGATTTAATCAGACAGTTGAATTTAATCTTTGAAAATGATGTTAATTTTCTTAACTTTAAGATATGAGTGAAATAATGAAAGAGCTGTCTGTCTATCCAGTAATTCTTGAGCAAGCTGTTGCATGGGGGGATATGGATGCTTTTGGACATGTAAATAATGTTCAATATTATCGATATATTGAAAGTGCACGAATTGCTTATTTAATGAAATTAAACATATTCGATGAGGATATATTGACGGTTGTTGCTTCGAGTCAATGTAAATATTTAAGCCCAGTATTTTATCCTGATGTGCTGCATATTGGTGCAAGAATTGAAGAGTTAAGAAATAGTGCGTTTAGAATGCATTATGTTTTATGGAGTCGTGATCAAGCTCAAGTGGTTGCAACTGGTGAGGCCGTCATGGTGTGTGTTGGCAAACATGATTCAAAGAAAATTAATATACCTACCGAGATTCGTAATCGTATTATAACGTTGGAATCAAGTGTTGGACATCATATTGAATAATATGTAAAGACAGTTATGTATAATTTTATCTAAGTCATATTTATTGAGTTGTATCGAGGTGCAATTCAATAAATTTTTTAAAATAAAGCTTACTTATAAATCTAGATTAAGTTTATTTTAAGGTGGGTTTTGAATTGATATTTTAAGAAATAATAACAATAAAATATGAAGTTAAAAGAATGGTAAAATGTGCTGTAATATTTGATGTGAACAAAGTTTCTTTGTTTTATTGTAAATAATAGCTGATTTAAGTGAATGCTGTGATTAAGTTGACTATTTTAATATTGATTATCTAATTACATATAAATTAATATTGAGTTGAATTTTTAATTCATTTTATTTTTTGAGTGATATATTTCCCTTTTGAGTTGGAGTGGTTCTAATGAAACCAGATATTAGTGATTTATCTGTTGAAGATCTCAAGCGTTTGCAAGCTGAAGCTGAAGCTTTAATTGCAAGCAAAAAAGATCAAGCAATTGAAGATGCTTATAATCAAATTATTGCGATTGCTGAAAACGTTGGATACAGCGTTGAAGAGCTTTTGGAGCTTGGTGAGCAAAAACGTAAGAAAACAACCCGTAAAGCTGTTGAGCCGCGTTACCGTAATAAAAATAATGCAGAAGAAACTTGGACAGGTCGCGGTAAGCAGCCACGTTGGTTAGTTGCAGAATTAGAGAAAGGTGCAAAACTTGAAGATTTCTTAATCTAAGTCAAGTTTTAAAGTCATCGTATTGTCATAAGGTGATTTTATTCTTTATTAAAAAGCCAGGCTTAAAAAGCTTGGTTTTTTTATATGAGAGAATTGGCGATGTTGAAAAAGTATGCATAATGTCAATCAGAGGGCGAGTGTCTCGACAAGGATGATATTTTGCGTGTTGGTAAGGGTGGAATGAAGAAAAAAACAAAACAATGGAGATGGTGGATTTTCGCCGTTTTTGCATTCTTAATTTTTATTATTTTACAAATTCCAGCAACATGGTTAATTGCTAAGTTTTCTAAAGATAATCAAATATTACATAATGTTAGTGGCAATATCTGGCAGGGGCAGGCGGATTGGCAGCGTGGTCAACTGCGAGGAACTGTCCATTGGAAAACTAGACCTCTAGATTTATTGTTATTACGTGTTGGTGCAAATCTCGATATACACAGTGGAAATACCCAATTTAATGGTGTTTTTGTTTATGGTTTTGGTAAAAAAATCATGATCAAGAATCTTCAAGGTGAAGTTTCACCTGAAACCTTAAAGTATTTTGCAAATTGGCAGTGGCCTGAGAACGCGATTCAATTAAAAGATGTTCAGTTAAATTATCAAAAAGAAAAAGGATTTAGTGCTGCGGAAGGGCAGCTAAACTGGGGTGGTGGTGAATTGAATTATACATTCGGTCAACGTCAAGATCGTATGAATATGCCTTCATTAATAGCTGAAATAAAAGATGAAAATGGTCAGCTACAAGTAGATGTACGTGATCAGCGTAGTCAAAAAATGGCAAATCTAAGTCTAGACCCTAGTTTGATGCTTGATGTGCAATTGACGCAACGAATGCTTTTGAATATTCCATCATATGAAGGAAAAGCTGGTTTAGACACTTACGTGATTAGCTCACGTCAACCACTCATGCAGGGTGGCTTCTGATGAAACAATTTGCTCAAAAGATTCAACAATTGAGATGGCAGAAATTAGACAAGCTAGATGCGTTGGTGTTGGTAATATTAGTGCTATGGCTATGTTGGAAGTTGGCTTCTTTATTTTGGTTTGTTGTCGCACCGCCGCAGCCGATGCAGTTTGATCGAGTTGAGTTGGGTTCGCAGCAAGCTCAAGTACCCAACATTAGTTCGTTTGCATTATTTAACGAACCCGCAGCAGTTTCTGCTCAAGATAATGTTAATTTAGAGTTGCAGGGTGTTTTGCTAGGTTATCCAAGTTATTTATCCTCTGCTGTCATTAAACTCAATGATGTTGCTGAACGTTATCGTGTCGGTGAGACGATTGGCTCAACGTCCTACCAACTTGCAGAGGTTTATTGGGATCATGTGATTCTTAGGCAAGGAAATGGTGCTACACGAGAAGTTAAATTCAAAGGTCTAGAAAACGGCTTATATCAACCGATAGCACCCGTTTTAAATGAAAGTATGAATAATCAGCCAACTCAAATGCAGCCCCAAGCACCTTCTCAAAGTTCTCCGCAATCTGCTTTAGGTCAAGCGATACAGCAGATGCAAGATAACCGAGAGCAGTATTTAAAAAATATGGGTGTGACTGGCGGCGGTTCAGATGGTTATGAAATCTCTGATCGAACACCATCGAACTTGAAAAACACATTAGGTTTGCGTTCAGGTGATCGTATTCTGTCGATTAATGGTCAAACTGTTGGGCAAGGGCTAAGCGAAGTACAATTATTAGAGCAAGTACGTCGTGAAGGGCATGCCAAAATAGAAATAAAACGTGGTGATCAAGTGATGACCATACAACAAAGTTTTTAGTGATAACACGTCACCACATAAGTTAGGAATAAGTGCAGGTTATGGCTTTTTTAAATCATCAACGTCCACTTTGGGCATTACTTGCCGCAGCACCTTTAGCCGCGTCAATCAGTACCCATGTGCAAGCACAAACATGGAAGATCAATTTACGTGATGCGGACTTAACAGCATTTATTAATGAAGTTGCAGATATTACGGGGAAAAACTTTGCGGTTGATCCTCGTGTACGTGGTAACGTCACGGTGATTTCAAATAAGCCTTTAAATAAAGATGAGGTTTATGACCTATTTTTAGGTGTTTTGAATGTTAACGGTGTTGTGGCTTTACCATCGGGAAATACTGTAAAACTTGTTCCTGATAGCAATGTGAAAAATTCTGGTATCCCATATGATTCACGCAGTCGTGCGGGTGGAGACCAAATCGTTACACGTGTGATTTGGCTGCAAAATACCAACCCTAATGATTTGATTCCTGCACTTCGTCCTCTGATGCCACAATTCGCGCATTTAGCTGCTGTAGCAGGAACAAATGCGCTGATTGTTTCTGATCGTGCCGCAAATATTTATCAGTTAGAAAATATTGTGCGTAATCTTGATGGCACAGGCCAGAATGATATTGAAGCGATTAGTTTGCAATCAAGCCAAGCAGAAGAAATTATTGGTTTGCTAGAAACGATGAGTGCAACAGGCGCATCTAAAGATTTTATTGGCTCACGTGTACGCATTATTGCGGATAATCGGACTAATCGCATTTTGATTAAGGGTGATCCTGATTCGCGTAAACGTTTACGTCAAATGATCGAAATGTTGGATGTGCCTTCGGCAGATCGTTTGGGCGGTTTGAAGGTTTTTCGTTTGAAATACGCCAGTGCAAAAAACTTAGCTGAAATTTTGCAAGGCTTGGTCACTGGTCAATCAGTTTCATCGTCTTCAGCATCAAATAATGCAGGCTCATCAAATAACCCAATCAATAACCTTGTTTCAAACAATCAAAGCTCAAATTCAACATCTGGATCATCTTCCTCGATTTCCACGCCTTCAATTAATTTGAATAGCGGCTCAAATAATCAAAATGCAGGTGTTTCAAGCTTTAATGGAAATGGTGTTAGCATTATTGCGGACAGTACGCAGAATGCATTGGTAGTTAAAGCGGATCCTCAGTTAATGCGTGAAATTGAGGCCGCGATCCAGCAATTAGATATACGTCGTCAACAGGTGCTGATCGAAGCGGCAATTATTGAAGTTGCTGGTGATGATGCAGATCAATTGGGTGTTCAGTGGGCATTGGGTGATATAAGTAGTGGTATTGGATTAATAAACTTTACCAATGTTGGATCTAGTTTATCAAAACTAGCTGCTGGATATTTGACAGGTGGAGCGGCTGGTTTGGGTTCTGCGATTGGGGCTGGTTCTTCGATTGTGGTGGGTGACTATAAAGAGGGTGCGAATGGTTCGCGTAAGCTTTATGGTGCATTGATTCAGGCGCTAAAAAGTAACACGAAATCCAACCTTCTTTCCACACCATCTATTGTGACGATGGATAATGAGGAAGCCTATATTGTTGTGGGTCAGAATGTACCATTCGTAACTGGTTCTGTGACGACTAACAGCACAGGTGTGAATCCATACACCACTGTTGAACGTAAGGATGTGGGTGTAACGCTAAAAGTTGTACCGCATATTGGTGAAGGTGGTTCTGTTCGGTTAGAGGTTGAGCAAGAAGTCTCTGCTGTACAGGAAAGTCGCGGTCAAGCAACGGATTTGGTGACCAGTAAGCGTGCCATCAAAACTTCGGTTTTAGCTGATCATGGCCAAACGGTTGTTCTGGGTGGTTTGATTTCCGACAATTCAATCCATTCGAGACAAGGATTGCCTGTCTTAGGTGATATTCCTTACCTTGGTCGATTATTCCGTGCAGACAGTAAAACCAATGAAAAACGTAATCTCTTGGTTTTCATTCACCCAACGATTGTTGGTGATTCGGATGATGTGCGTCGAATTTCTCAACAACGTTACAATCAGCTTTATAGCTTGCAGCTAGCTATGGATAAAAATGGTAATTTTGCTAAGTTGCCTGAAAATGTGGCTGATATTTATCGTCAACAACCGTTAAATACTACGTCACCGTATCAAAAGGTTCCAACAGCAACACAAACTCAAAGCAGTGTCGTAACTACGCCTGTAGCGACTATTGAACCTCAGGTGCAACAGCAAACTATTCAGCTGCCAGCAAAATCGACTGAGCGTAGTAAGAATACAGTGACAACTACGACGATTCGTTCGGCATCTTCACAGTAGATGCACAGAAGACCTTATGTCACAATGTTAAAATTGAGAGAAATTTTATAAGGATATGCATCTATGACTTGGAAACTACAAGCCATTACGGGTGAATTTACGGGGCAAGAGATTAGCGTAGAGCGTGATATGTTAGTTGGTCGTCATCAAGATGCTGACCTTTTGTTGCAATCCGCCGATATTTCTCGTCGACATGCTGCCTTGTTGTTGAAAGATCATCAGCTTTGGGTTCAAGATTTGAATTCTTCAAATGGCACATTTATCAATGATTTGAAAATTGAACAAGAAACAGAGTTGCATGATGGGGATATTTTGCAATTTGCGAGCTTTATGTTTTCTGTACTTGCACCTGTTGATGCTGAATTGCCTGAAATTGAAGCAGAACCAGCGCCATCAACATCACACGACCAAGGCATGCCAAGTATAGCTGAACGTGCTGTCGAAACTCCAATTAGTCGTGATGGAATGCCGCAGCAAGTTGCGATTCCCAAGCCTGCGCCGATACCACAAGGTGTTGATGTGCAGTCGACTTTAGAGCAACAACCTATTCCATTTGAAGAGCCTGTATCACGAGTGGCACAAGAAGTTGAACAACAAAAAAATGCATCTGTAGGTTTGATTTCAATTATCGTGCTGATCATTTTGGCTGTGATTGCTTGGCTGTTCTTTAAATAATTACGCGAAGCTTTTACAATCAGGGCATACCATGAGCGTATGCCTTTTTTATGTCGAGTAAATTTATGCTAATTGCACAGTTAGAGCGTCGTAGCCTTATTCTCTTTGATCTCGATGGAACACTTGTTGATTCTGCAGCAGATTTGTACCGTGCGATGAATCTCAGTTTGGAAAAACTAGGATTTCCATTAGTCACGGAAGTGCAGATTCGAGCTTGGGTTGGAAAAGGCGCTGCAAAGTTGTGTGAAACGGTGCTTGATCATTTATTTGGGGATGCTAACCCAGAACAACTCAATCATTTACTTGATACATTTGTTGAAATTTATGCACAGGAATTATGTGTCGACACGAAAGTATATGCAGGGGTGTTGGAATTTTTACAGTATTGTCAAACACATCAAATTACGATGGCATGTGTAACCAATAAGCCTGAACACTTGGCTCGAGGTATTCTCGATGTTTTGGGATTGAGTGCTTATTTTAAAATGGTAATTGGAGGTGATAGTTTAGCTGAGCGCAAACCACATCCGTTGCCATTGTTACATTGTATGCAGCAGCAAAATGCTCTGGCTTCTGAAACGTTGATGATTGGCGATTCAAGTAATGATGTTGAAGCGGCAAGACGTGCAGGTATAGATTGTATTGTGGTCAGCTATGGCTATAATCATGGAGAAAGTATCTATGACTGCCAACCACAACAAGTGATAGATAGTTTGGCAGAATTGGTAGATGAAGATCAGGTGAGGAGAAGGGCATGAAAATGAGTATGGTTTTTCGATGGCGGGATTAAAGCAGCATTAAAACTAAACGCAGATTAAATCGAAACCATAGAGAATATTCATGACGACCTTAGTACAATTCGAACAGTTAAAATCTTTAGGCTACAACACTATTCCTGTATACCGTCAACGTTTAGCGGATACCGAAACTCCGCTTTCTGTTTTCGCGCGCTTCAAAGAACACAAACAAGCATATTTGTTTGAGTCTGTTGAAGGTGGGGAGAACTGGGCGCGTTATTCCATGATTGGGTTGGGAGAGTCGACAGTTTTTTCTTGCAATGCAGGAATCTTGACTATTCAACAGTTGGATGGTTCTGTTATTCAACAAGAATGTAGTGATCCATTCCAATATATACGTGATTTTCAAAAACAATTTAAAGTGCCGACTCAAAATGAGTTGCCTGATTTACCAAGCTTTACTGGCGGTTTAGTTGGTTATCTTGGTTATGATGCAGTGCGTTATATTGAACCTAAACTTAAAAATGTACCAACAGCCGACCCTGTGTCTTTACCCGATTTATGGTTAATGCTATCTAAAACAGTTATTGTTTTTGATAATTTGAAAGATACGTTATTTTTGATTCATCATGCTGATGTGAATCAAGAAAATGCCTATCAACAAGCACAACAAAAATTAGATCAACTTGAACAATTACTTGCAACACCTGTAAGTCTGCAAGCAAAGCCGCATTCTGCTCCTCATTTTGAATCTATTACAGGTAAAGAGAAGTTCCTTGCAACCGTTGAGAAGGTAAAAGAGTACATTCGTGCTGGTGATGTGATGCAGGTGGTACCTGGTCAGCGTATGGTTTCTGATTTTGATGGTGAAGCATTACAGGTTTATCGTGCACTCCGTCATTTAAACCCTTCACCTTATTTATTCTTGGTACAAGGACAAACACTGACGGATCAGAAGCCTTTTCATATTGTTGGTTCATCTCCTGAGATTTTGTCTCGTTTGGAGAATGGTATCGCAACAGTACGTCCTTTAGCAGGCACTCGACCACGTGGAAAAACTAAAGAAGAAGATTTGGCTTTAGAGCAAGATTTATTGGCTGATGAAAAAGAAATTGCAGAACATTTAATGCTGATTGATCTTGGACGAAATGATGTTGGTCGGGTTTCAAAGATTGGTAAGGTTCAAGTCACTGATCGTATGGTGATTGAGCGCTACTCACATGTGATGCATATCGTCTCAAATGTACAGGGGGAGGTTCGAGATGATGTCGATGCGCTTGATGTATTTAAAGCGACATTCCCTGCGGGCACACTTTCAGGTGCACCTAAAATTCGTGCAATGGAAATCATTGATGAAGTAGAACCAGTTAAGCGTGGTGTATTTGGTGGTGCTGTTGGATATTTGGGTTGGCATGGTGAAATGGATATGTCGATCGCGATTCGTACCTGTGTGATTCGTGATAAAAAAGTATATGTGCAAGCTGGAGCAGGGCTTGTTGCAGACTCAAATCCAGAATCAGAATGGAATGAAACTCAAATAAAAGCTCGCGCAGTGATCAAAGCGGTTGAATTATCATCAAATGGTTTGATTTTATGAGTTTTTCGCAGTTTTTATAAAAAAACTGCTTGCATAGCCTGAGAGTTTTGCTAAACTGCACACCGTTCCGATACGAAACGTACGAAACACTAAGAAACGCCGGCATAGCTCAGTTGGTAGAGCAACTGACTTGTAATCAGTAGGTCCACAGTTCGAATCCGTGTGCCGGCACCATCTTAATGTAGTAGAGTGTTAGAGTGAAGAACAGCACTGTGTAAGTGTGATATGGTGAGATTCCCGAGCGGCCAAAGGGGGCAGACTGTAACTCTGTTGCGAAAGCTTCGAAGGTTCGAATCCTTCTCTCACCACCATCTAGCTTCGATTGAAGTGGTTAAGTACCAACGCGCGGGAGTAACTCAGTTGGTAGAGTGGCAGCCTTCCAAGCTGCATGTCGCGAGTTCGATCCTCGTCTCCCGCTCCATCGAAGAGATCGCTCTTATAGCTCAGTGGTAGAGCACTCCCTTGGTAAGGGAGAGGTCTCGAGTTCAAATCTCGATAAGAGCTCCAGATATACAACTTGGTAGAATTTCTACAAAGATTTAAAAAGAAGCAGGCTATTATAGTCTGCTTTTCAAGTATTAGGTGTCTAGTTTTTTAGGCGAATGTCGATAAAGAAAGTTTTTCAGGGTTGTTTTTCTCTAAACTGGTGTCGACGTAAACGAGGAAAATCAAATGGCTAAGGCTAAGTTTGAACGTAATAAACCACACGTAAACGTGGGTACAATTGGTCACGTTGACCATGGTAAAACAACTTTAACTGCTGCGATTGCAACAATTTGTGCAAAAACTTACGGCGGTGAAGCGAAAGATTACTCACAAATCGACTCTGCTCCTGAAGAAAAAGCACGTGGTATTACAATTAATACATCACACGTAGAATACGATTCTCCAATCCGTCACTACGCTCACGTAGACTGCCCGGGCCACGCCGATTATGTTAAAAACATGATTACTGGTGCTGCTCAGATGGACGGCGCGATCCTTGTATGTGCTGCGACTGATGGTCCAATGCCACAAACTCGTGAACACATCCTTCTTTCTCGTCAGGTCGGTGTACCTTACATCATCGTATTCTTAAACAAGTGTGACCTTGTTGATGATGAAGAATTACTTGAATTAGTAGAAATGGAAGTTCGTGAACTTCTTTCTACTTATGACTTCCCAGGTGATGACACTCCAATCATCCGTGGTTCAGCTCTTCAAGCATTAAACGGTAACGACGGCCCTTACGGCGAAGCTTCTGTTCTTGCACTTGTAGAAGCGCTTGATTCTTACATCCCAGAACCAGAGCGTGCAATCGATAAAGCATTCTTGATGCCAATCGAAGA
Organism: Acinetobacter sp. AOR34_HL; assembly: GCF_027854795.1. NCBI lineage: Bacteria > Pseudomonadati > Pseudomonadota > Gammaproteobacteria > Moraxellales > Moraxellaceae > Acinetobacter > Acinetobacter sp. AOR34_HL. The sequence continues at coordinate 68,381 of NZ_JAKTID010000080.1, forward strand.
CGTATTCTCTATCTCTGGTCGTGGTACAGTAGTAACTGGTCGTGTAGAAGCTGGTATCATCAAAGTTGGTGAGTCTGTTGAAATCGTTGGTATCCGTGATACTCAAACGACTACAGTTACTGGCGTTGAAATGTTCCGTAAACTTCTTGACGAAGGTCGTGCGGGTGAGAACTGTGGTATCTTACTTCGTGGTACTAAGCGTGAAGACGTACAACGTGGTCAAGTACTTGCTAAACCAGGTACAATCAAGCCACACACTAAATTCGATGCAGAAGTATACGTACTTTCTAAAGAAGAAGGTGGTCGTCATACTCCATTCCTTAACGGTTACCGTCCACAGTTCTACTTCCGTACAACTGACGTAACTGGCGCGATCAAATTACAAGATGGCGTAGAAATGGTAATGCCTGGTGACAACGTAGAAATGTCAGTAGAGTTAATCCACCCGATCGCAATGGACCCAGGTCTACGTTTTGCGATCCGTGAAGGTGGTCGTACTGTAGGTGCTGGTGTTGTTGCTAAAGTAACTGCATAA
>NZ_JAKTID010000081.1:0-28475 GCF_027854795.1 Acinetobacter sp. AOR34_HL
ACAGCTTCCTGATCGATTGTTTGTGCACTATTGAAGAATTTATACGAATACCTTAAACCTTCCCAAGCCCCAGCTTTATTGACTGCAGTTATAAATGTTCCATCAATCGTCGTATGAGCAAATGAATATTGGCCTGCACCGCGACTCAAGAAGCCGACATTCTGATCATGCGAAATAAAACCATAGGAGCCTCCAACAACGATATGGCCAACATTAACGGGATTGCTCACATATGTTCCAGTACTGCATGAGTCGTAAAGATATAATCCCGTCTGATATTTCCCGCGCGCCTGAAATGCTGCACTGACTTGATTTGTACCTCCACTCCAGACGTCATAGCCATATCCAGCACCATCACGTCCAGTATTATTGAATAAACCGAGTTCAAAACCTGCAAAACTTTTTGCATCAGCATCTGGGCCAAGTGTCACATTGGTATTTTGTCCCCAAATCTTAGTATTAGGTACAAACTTGACCTCTGAACCATTACTTGGAGTACCTGTTGCACCATTTCCAAATTTTCTAAACCAGGCAGTATCAATGGTGATGGTCTTGCCATTGATAGATTTAATCAATCCTGAATATTCAATATCATTGTCACTTACATCAATAATTTGATCTTTTTTGATTTTTTTAATGATTTCTTCGGATAAGTCATTACAGGTTAAGGTGGTTGATGTAAAGATCGTATTATTCGATTTGAAAAGAGCGGGTTGTCCATCTGTTTGTACGAATAACCCGACAACGTCTCTGTCAGAGTAGTCTCCAAGACCAGAGGCATTTTCAATGCCTAAGACTTCTGTACGTGGTTCATCTGCATCAAAATTTGCGACATTTCTAATCGAAACCACAGCACCACGGTCTAAATAACCATCACAAAAGTTCCAGACCTTCAGGGTTTGCATGGGCAAAGCCATTTGTCGTGGACCTAGATAAGGTTTACGCCCATCAATCGCTTCTTTTTTTGCAATAGCATCATGTGCGCTCGGATCAAAACTATCTCTGTTACCGCCTACATCCTCGATCGAAAGAATATCACTATTTTTTTCCTCTTGATTCCGTCCGCGGGTAGTTTTGATTTTCGAGTCAATTGCAATTTCATTGACATATTGAATCGTTGCAAGCACAACATCTGGGTCAATCACCAAATCAAAATTAGATGTATTGTCAATCTGTAAAACCATTCTAAAAGTCATAATACGCGCTGTGCCGTCGCTCGGATTCGGCTTGTAAGTCGCGGGATAGTTTGAGTATGCAACCAGCACATCACCCGCATATAAGCCAAGTTCACGAATGTTAAAGCCACCGACTGCACTCGCAATAATGGCTTCAGCACGTAGCCAGTTGGCATTATTCGGATCTGGAGCAAGGCTGTTGAGCTGTGTACGATGCACTTCATTGACAAGTTGTGAAAATGCTTCGTTAGGAACAGGTAAGCTACCACCGCCATCGCCAAATGCCATGCTGGTGATGCCAAGCTTGGTGCCGTTTTGAATGGCTTCGGTTAAAAGCTCAAGCCCTTTTTTAGTAAAAACTGAGTAATAAATTTGATCAGCCATGATTATTATGCTCTCGGATAGATGATTGTTTCGTCATGCCCAAAAAATACAAAGATCGGACAGCAAACAGGAGTGAATTGATTTTGCTTTGGGTAGATCGTGACGTCTTCACCGTCATACATTGCACATGCCACGTTTGTGTCACCGCGTACTGAAACGACATTCAGTTCAATGCCCTTTAGTTCGCGTGTCAGTGGCTTGGCATCATTGAGCAATGAAACCAAGGTGTTATAGCCTGACTCTGTGAGTTCATTGCCTTCTGTGTCGATGGTGATTTGAAAAGTACCTGGTGTGTTGTTCGGCTGTTCTTGCCACCACTCGGTCACTGTCAGTGAATATCCAAAGGCTTTGGTAATTTCTTTCAGTGCGGCCACAGTGCCTTTCTTTTGATGAATCTGAAAAGAAGCACGAATTTGGGCAATTTTTTCTTTGTCTGACCAGTTTCGATTCCAGCGGTCGACACTGTTTTGCCATGCAATGAGTGGAAGAAAATCGTTAGGGGTGTTTTTAAGGGTGGTAATTGCACGAATATTGACATCTAAGTCCGTGGCTTCAGAAGTCACACTACAAACATTGCGTTCAAGTAGTGTTGAGTTAGGCGGGAGAAGTTTATTCATCAAGCTTCTCCAGCATTAATAGTAATCTTAGTACAGTGCGCGACTTGAACGTGGCTTACCTCAACATCTGCAGCAGGGCTTGAAATCACAACATGAATAACGCCTGACACATGCAGCAAGTTGTAAATTTTAGAAAGGTAAATAGACCGGCCAATACGTCGGCTTTCATCTAAATATTTTTTGACTGCTGCGGTGGCTGCTGAAATTAGAGAGTCTGATTCGGGTAAATTGTTAGTAAATATTGTGGCGGTGAGTTCAAAAGGGATCACATCGACTGATTGAACTGTCAGTCGATCTGCGACGGGTCGACGTACATCATCATTTAAATAGCTTTGTATGATTGATAAAAGTGCGTCGGTTGCTGCACCTGTTTCCGTATCATTTTGTAAGATGGTGACCAATGCTTCGGCAGGGGCTGGCGATGATGCTTTGGCATCGGCTACACGGCCATCGGCACTTAAGGCATGGTATTCATATGCTGAGGTGGGCCCAGCAACTGATAAAGAGTCAAAAACCAGTGATGCGCGATAACGTAAAGCATCATCGGTTTCATAGACGGCTGCTGTATCTGTTGTTGCTGCGCTGACAAGCAGGCGGGTGATGCCGTAGTTTGCAACCACTGCGTCAAGGTCAGTGCCCGTCGCAAAAGCAAGCAATGTACTTAATGTCGCCTGATTGATGCGCTGGCGTAATATTATTTCTCTGTAGCAGCTTTCTTCGAGTAGTTTTGTTAGTGGCTCGGATTCACGTGCCAGCGTGATGCGGATGTTGTCTCGCTGTTCAGCTTCAAATAGTCCGATAAATCCAGCCTTGCGTTCTTCAAGCAGGGTTTCATAGTCTAGTTCTTCGATAATATTTGGTTTTGATAATAGTGAAAAATCGACACTCATAACGTAGATCCAAAGTTAAGTGGAATGCTTAAAGACTGTTGTTGATTGTTGTCGACCACATTGCAGTCAATTTCCAGTTCAAATGAGCCGCGACCAACCTGGTTGATAGATACTGAATTCAGGGTGATTCTGTCTTCCCACTGCAGTAATGCTGTGGCGGTGGCTGCATAGAGTTGAAGCAAGGTGATTTCATTGAAAGGGGAGTCAATGAGCTGTGGTAGCAATGAACCATATTCACGACGCATGATTCGGGTACCGATGGGCGTGGTCAAAATGTCCTGAATGGATTGACGAATTTGATCAATTTCAGTTTCGAGTTCACGTCCGCTTTCACGTGATATCATTACTGTGGTCCTCCAGTAGTTCCACCGCTGTCACCTGGGTGAGTATGGCCAGTGAGACTGATACCACTTGCAGTGACATCATCATCTGAACTAAATGTTCCTGAAGAATGACTGCTACCTTGAACCAACTGACTGCCACCAACGGTGTTGTTTCCTGTCATGGCAGTACTGCCATTGACTTGTAAATTTCCATTGATGGTCGTATCACCGTTGACAGTGACACCACCATCAGCAGTCAAAACAGCTGTACCACCTGAAGGTAAAACAGCAGATAAATGATGTGCTGCAACGTCATAGGCAATGACACAGCCATCGGCAAACATACGAATTTTTTTGTTTAGATCATCAGAGGGTGCAGGGTGGTCGTCGTTATAAAAGCCGTACAGAACAAAACTTGTTGGACCAATATCACCGCATGGTGAAATGACCACACATTCTTCATTTTCTGATGGCATATCCCAAGTGGCATCGTCACCGCTACGAATATTCAGACAACGGATTTCCGGTGTCTCTATATCGCCTAAATTGACGATGACACGTGGAATAGGTTTAGACGGATTGATGGTCTTGACGGTTCCAAATCGAACAATATTTTCAAGACGACGGTTAGCATCTGCATTCATGCAAACACTTTGCGTCAAGGACTAAGCCATTTCAGCTGATGGGGCTTGTATTAAGTGAGTTTTACAATGTTCAAAACTTAAAGATTGATATGTTTTAAGAATGAATCTTCAATCAGTTTTAAATCCTGATCTGTGAAGCCTAAAAGTTCACGTTTTGGATAGACCACACTCGGTGCGCCACGTTCAGCACGATCTTTTAAACCTTCCTGGTGTACTTGTGCAATACGTGCAACACGTCCCACAAAGCCAATCGCAATGGCATCCGCATTGCTGAGCAGTTTTAAATGAGCAGTGTTTTTTAATTTGGTGAACATTTTGCGCTTAATTTTGCCTTTTTGTTCACGTAGGCGTTTGCGCCTTGGGGTATATGTTGAACCATCAGGGTTCTGTTGTGCAGAAATACGTTTGCCCTGATTTTTTCTTAGATCACGACCGATCTGTTTTGAAAGCTTGGCACGTTCACCCACTGACAACCGTTCCAAATACGGCTGTAAGTAGGTGGCAAGTTCTTCAACATTGTTCGTCATGGATTTCGACCTGTTGGTGGCATGTCTAATGACCAACCTTGTTTTTCAGCAGTGGTCCATGAAGCAATCACTTCACCTGATGGATCGATGACTTCAAAATCAGTGGCAGGTTCAAATTCTGTGTACTTCGGTTCTTCAGGATGACTTAGTTCTAATTTGCCATCTTGCAGCTTTTTCACGACGACACGTTCAGTCAGTGGAATTTGGAAATTAATGTCGTATTTGCTGTTATCAATCAGTTCGGCTTCAAACTGAATCGCTTGTTTGCCTTTCTCATGGTTAGCCATTAATTCAGGCTGATTTTCTGCAATCCACGTGAACAGCACGACTCCAATGACGTCAACATCACCGGCATAGTCAGTGATGACCAGATCCAAGGTGTATGACATTTCAAAACTAAAGCCACTGACCATGGTGCTGCGAAGGGAACCATTGTTGGTGAAGATCAATAAACGATCCTGATCAGGACTGAGATCAGGAATCGCTTTGAGTAAATATTCTCTTAATTGATTGGGCTTTTTCATGCAGCTTTTGCACTCTTATAGTTTGGATCGAGGCGGTTCATCACACGTAAAAACTTGGTGTCATAGCCCAGTTTTTTATAGTTTTTGCCGTTATACAGTGAAAAAACCACGTGCCAATTTTCTTGACGTAAAGCATCGATCAACTTCCAATCTTTATCATCGACTTCACCAGACTTGGTTTCACAGTAGCGAAGGAATGCTTCAAACTGAAGGCTTTCACTTTGTTCATGCTGTGCTACAAATTCCTGAACAGATGCATAACCTAAGGCTTTCCAATTTTCACCCATGAGCTGGAAACGTCCCCACGATGCCGACTGTAATGAACATGATTCATCAAGTTGCTTGGCTTGACTTAAACGTGTGTACTCAGCAGATCCACCGTGATAACCACCTGTTTTGGTATTCACAATATTCGGATGTTTGGCCATAAGTGCATTTGCTTTGGTTTTTCCGAATTTCTGATTCAAATAGAAATACATGCGATGACGTTCAAACAGAATTTTAGGCTTACCATTTGGCAAATAACCTTCACCCAGCGTTTCAACTTCAGCAATGGCTTTGATTACGATGACAGGCACACCCAGACGTTTGGCACCTTCGACTAAATCACTTTCTTTTAAAAGTTTACTGGTGCATTCACCGCGTAGGGCTTTTAGTGTGTAGTCACCGACCAATCCATCGACTTTCAGATTTTTCAGTTTCTGAAATTGAATCACGGCATATTCAGTATTTTCACCAAAGTCACCATCAGCAATGAGTGGTTTCTTATTTTTACCAGTCATGCCATTTTTAATCAGCAGTTTTTGCAATTCAGTGACGGCTGAACCTTTTGATCCTAATTTTAAAATGCTCATGGTGTGCTCCTTAACATTGAAACGACATTGCCTTTACTGCGGAAAATAAAGACCACCAAAAACACTGCGAGAATGGCATCCCAAATCGTGACCGGATCTTTAATGAAAATAATGTGAATACTTTGTGCCAGAAATGCCCCGATCAATACCGCTGCAAATAGTCGAAACGAACATTTTTGCAGGTGCAGTCGATCAAAACATAAAATACGGAATGCACATGCCACATAACACAGCACGGCAATGATTGAAAAAATAGTTTGTGCCAATGGCGACAACATGAGTTGCATCATTTTTTATTCTCCTTTCCAAAAGTATTGGACAGGGCAGAAAAGAACTTTGAAGTGGTATTGAATATTTCTGTCAGGGTGGATTTATTGACCCATGTCATGACTTTGACCAATACCGGTAAAGCAAACATACTGGTGAAACAAGCGATCACCGTGTGACTGTTTATACCTGTACGATTTGAAATTTCAGGTGCTAAGGCATAGCCCAGGGCGACGGATAACATGAGCGAAAAAATACGTTTTCCATAGCTCAGTGACACTTGGGTATATGCCAAAAATGCTGCACCAATTACTGCACCAAACAGTGCATCACCATTCACAAAGGGAAGGAGTGATACCAAGCCGGCAGAAGCGGTAATTGCGACAGTCGTTGATGTGGTTGGTTCAGCCATATTTTTTGTTCTCAATCCCAAAGCTGAATGCTTTGCGTTTTATTTTGTTGTGTTTGAAGTTCTGGTAACTGAACCTTTGTCCCCATCGGGAGAAATGGACCAAATTCAGACAAGTGTGGATTGGCTTCAAGTACTGCTTCGACCACACCAGATGAGCGTCCATAGTTGCGCCAACAAATTGCGTCAACCGTGTCATTCTGAAGGGCATAAACAGTTTTCATTTAAACCAGCTCCACATTCAAACGACGAATTTTTTTTAAATCACGAATAGCGAAGCGCAGATCTCGACGGTAATCATCAATTGTTGGTGTCAGATCATCTGCTTTTTGGCCACCATTGTTGTTGGTGTCATAAGCACGATACTTTTCAGTCAGTTCAGCACCAACAGCTGCTGCAACGGCACGAAAATACAGAACTTCAGTGATGGGTTTTTCCACACCTTTTGTGGTGATGGTTTTTGGACTGATTTCAGCAAGTGATGCTGCTTTTGATGTCAGGGATTCGAGATTATCATTGACTTCAATGATGGCTGATTCAATTGCAGGAATTAAACGCTGATCAGTGATACTTCCGTCAAAGCGCAATGCTTCACGAATCGCTTTGCTAGATATGCCAGGGAAAAATGAATCACTGGTGATGACAACTTCTTCATTGTTGCGGTTGCCGTTTGCAATTAGTCCGGTCATTGTCATTCTCTAATAGTTGAGGGGTGGAGAATTGAGTTTGTAATTACGCATTAAAATGTCATTACAGCGTCAATTCTGCCCCTCGGTTGGCGCGGGGCACTCGTTACGTCGGATGAAACATCAAGTTGCCTTGATCATCGACTACCTGTGAACCATCAGCATTCAGCATCGGTTCAGGTGAATTTTTTAATTGTTCTTTGTAAAGCTTTTCAGCCTTTTTCAGATCAGTTTTACCGCCACAGTTTTCATTTTTTGCAATCGCCATTTTGAGGAATGCAACGGCTTCAGATCCACGATCTAACTGCAGGAAAGTACGACCAATACCTAAATATAATTTGGCGCGAATCTGGTCATGCATATCGTAATCAGCAGTTAATTGAGTGGCTTTTTCAAGAACATCAAGTTTAAAGACTTGGCCATCTTGATAAGCTTTGTGTGCAGCATTACCAATTTCTTCAGCAACAATACTTGCAGTACTGCGACTAAATGAATCAGGCATTTTTAAGTTTTGTTCTAAAGCATATTCAGCAAGACTTAAACCTTGATTGAATAGACCACAGTCAAAGCACCACAGCATGATGGTGGTAATGACTTCATCTTGTTCAACTTTTGCGCCTGACTGAACAATACCCAACACATAAGGCATGTGCTTTGGAATCAGTTCTTTTTTCGCTTCAGCACGTTTTTCTTGTGACTGAATTGAACGTAAAACATGAATATCGTTTTTGAGTTCGGTCAGTTGTAATTGGTAGACGCTTGCGTCTGGACGTACACCACCAAATTCATCAGCCTTGGCAGCTTCTTTCGCTGCCAAAGCCTGAAGGCGATGTCGTCGAGCTGGACTCAACATAAATCACCTATTATTCGATTGTGATGCCTTCAACCAATGCCACTTTTTCGTATGCTTCGATCACATACGCTTCATTTGAAGATTGATAATCTTCAATGCGGTTTTTGCTTGGTTTTTCTTGGATGTAACGACGTTTTGCATCTTTTTGATAGTAGATTGACAGGTTGTCAAAAGACGTAATTAAAAGTGCATTGTCAGGGAAATGCGGTACACGTGCTGCAGGTAAGCCACCAATTTGTTTTTGGCTTAATAGCACTTGACCAGCCAATACATTGGTATTGTCAGACGCATCATTCACGATTGGAAAGTTTTTGTCAGCCAACAGTGAACGACCACAGATCACGACGAGATCCGTATCATCTTGGTGAACTTCATCAATTAATTCATTGACTGCATCGACCACCAAAGCATCTAGGTTTTTATATGTACCAGCTGCACCCACGGTGACTGTTGACATCACACGATCAGGTGCATTAGTACGAATCTTTTGCAACCAACCAATATTCACGTCTTGCAATTTTGTATTTAAAGTACGATCAGTTGTTGCTGCTGCAGATGTACCGTTGAAACCGATCATGATACGGTCCAAAGCAATTGCTTTAGCAACGGCATTAGTCCAACGTTGATGGAAGTCTGCGAAAACTGACCAAGCATCAAGTTTTGCATATGGAATCGCCACATCAAAATCAGTCTGCTTGCATTCGTATTTGTCTGAACCTAAACCAGTCGGATCAGTTGGAGTACGTTCACCATTGCCTGATGTATCAGTACGACCTGCAATTGTTTTATTGACAGATAAACCAATTGCTTCACCTGTTTGAGTATCGACAGGCATGACATTAATTTTTTGAAGAAATTCGCTTGAAGCCTGAATTTTTTCTTCCATTTTTTGAGCTGGTGCAGGTGCTACTGTAAATTGCACCTGTGCAGATTCAACACCGTTGAGTTCAGCAACTTTTGCCAAACTGTGATTAAATTTTTTACGTGTATCGTTACGCATTTTTTTCTCGCTTATAAGCAATATTTATAGACTGCTGACAGTGATTAAACTATTAGCACTCGATTTGTTCAGAGAAGTTGCCAGTGTTTTCAGGGGCAGGTGGTGTACCTGGATTTTCTTCGCCTTCTAATTTGGCTTTCAGATCAGTGAGGTCTTTTTCCAATTTAGAGTGCTTGGTTTTAAGTTCCGAAAATTCAGTTTCGACCTTTTGCAACTTGGTCTGACTTTCACCAAACGTTTTGGCAATCGCTTCTAGCGAGTCAGATACTTCTTTGAATTGGTCTTTATTTTTATTGTCTTGTTGTTCTTGTTGTGGCTTCAACCAATCCAAAACTTTAGAAAACAGGCCTTTGGCTTCTGTCTCAGGATCAGGACTGTCTTCAAACTGGAGATCCACTTCTTCAGCAGCAGTAAATAAATTGTCCTTATGCTGTTTTTTTGAAGTGAATGGGTTTGCTTCAGGATTCTTAGAAGCAAATTCCATAATTTGTGTACCTAATGAAGCAGGCGTATCAGTGAATGCGATACCGACCAAATAAGCTTCATTGGTGTCAGCAAAACTTGGATTTACTTCAATAGAATTGAAAAGTTTTTGTTTTTTACCGTGCAGTTCAATCAGATTGTCGAATGCTTCAAGCTGTGCATATAAGCACCATTTTTTTTGACCGTTAATGTCATCTTCTTGTGCTTTAAGTCCAAGTACTTTTGCATAATTCCCAAATTCAGAACTTGGAGAAATTCCACGAATATGCTCGATATTCGCTAAAGCAGTATAAGTATTGGGGTTATAATTCTTGGCCATTTGTTGAATCCAAGAAGCTTCAATGATGCGACCATCAGTCGTAGCACCAGCGACAGCAACTCGGTAAAATTTGGATTTCTTCATTTCTGAATCCTGTGTCTATGTCGATAGATAAAATCTATTTAAAGTAGTTAGCAGAATCGGAAGAACGGCATAAACATTCAATCCAAAGGGCTTGTATTAAGTGGGTTTTACAAAGTAGCCACAATGAATAAATGTTATAGCGTTGGCTTAATGAGCCAATGGATAAAGCACTTGATACACCGAAAAATCTAAACTTCGACAAACGCCTTCTAGCAAAATTTTTGTATTGGATGGGGTGGCGAATCAGCTCGATTGCAGATTACATAGACGAGCCTGATAAAAATGTTCACGCTTGGAAAACACGCGATGAATGGGACAAAGATGCACCTGCCGGTCGTGTGGGTGAAGCTTTAACTGCTCAATTGATCAAACTGATTATTCTTGAGAAAAAAACACCTGGTGATTTCAAGGAAATTGATTTGCTCATGCGCCAATTGCAGCGCATGGCACGGATTGAAAAATTTTCTGACGGTGGCAACGAAACCGATCTGAATCCAAAGCTTAAAAATAGAAATGCTGGACCACGTAAACCTAAACAGCCAAATGCCCTGACTGAAGAACAGGTCGAAAAGCTTCTTGAAGACTTCGATCATGGTTTATTTGAGTATCAAAAGGTTTGGTACCGTGCGCGTGAACAGCGAAATCGTGCCTTATTAAAATCACGTCAGATTGGTGCGACTTTTTATTTTGCACGTGAAGCATTGATCAAAGCTGTCACCACTGGTCGAAATCAGATTTTCTTGTCTGCATCTAAAGCCCAAGCACATGGCTTTAAAACTTACATCAAAAACTTTGTCATGCAGTCCATTGAAGTGGATCTGCAAGGCGATCCGATTTCAATCACGTTGCCATGTGGCAATACTGTTCAGCTGATTTTCTTGGGTACCAATGCCAAAACAGCACAGTCATACCATGGTGACTTATATTTTGACGAATTCTTCTGGGTACATGGCTTTGCCACACTGAAAAAAGTGGCATCGGCAATGGCTGCCCAAAAACAGTACAAAAAAACCTATTTTTCTACACCATCCAGTAAAACGCATGAAGCCTATGCATTTTGGACAGGTGATGCTTTCAATAAAGGACGTACAAAAGAAAATCGAGTTGAGATCGACACCAGTCATGCAAATTTAAGAGACGGTGCTTTATGTGGCGACAAAATGTGGCGACATATTGTCAATATTCAGGATGCCGAACGCCAAGGCTGTGATCTATTCGATATTGATGAACTTATTGCCGAAAACAGTCCTGAAGAATTTGCCAATCTTTATATGTGTGAATTTGTCGATGATGGTCATAGTGTCTTTCCACTGTCCATCATTCAGCCGTGTATGGTCGATTCATGGGAAGTATGGTCCAAAGATTTTAAGCCATTGGCATTGCGTCCATTTGGTAATAAACCAGTTTGGATTGGATACGATCCAGCAGAAAGTGGCGACAGTGCAGGGCTTGTGGTCATTGCACCACCTGAACCTGATTATCCTAAATTCCGACTGCTTGAACATCACCAGTTCAAAGGCATGGACTTTGCCAGCCAAGCGCAATACATCAAAAAATTAACGACCAAATATAACGTCAAATATATCGGATTGGATAAGTCCGGTATGGGTACTGGTGTGGCGCAATTGGTTCTTGAGTTCTTCCCGAACCTAACGACATTCAATTATAGCGTCGATGTCAAAACACAATTGGTCATGAAAGCAATGGATGTGATCAACAAAGGTCGTTTTGAATTTGATGCCGGATCCACTGACGTGGCTATGTCAATTATGGCTATTCGAAAAACACTGACTGCTTCACAAAGACAAATGACATTTGAAGCATCACGTGCAGAAAACATCGGTCATGCAGATTTGGCTTTTGCCATTTTCCATGCGTTCGCAAATGAACCTTTAACCCTTGATGACCAAACAAAATCTAAAAAATCCTCTATGGAGATTTACTAATGTCCGACAGCAAAGTGCAGGCATTTACGTTCGGTGATGCAGAACCGGTGATGAATGGCCGTGACTTATCACAGTTCTATGAAACATGGCTGTGTGGCAATTATTACGAACCCCACATAAGTATGAATGCTTTGGCAAAATCTTTTAAGGCAATGCCTTATTTGTCGACTGCAGTGTTTTATAAAAAGAATCAACTGGTGTCTTCATTCACGCCTAATAAATTGATCAGTTCATCTGAGTTTGAACGCATTGCTTTCGACTATTTGGTTTTTGGTAATGGCTATTTACAGCGGATCGACAATCGATTGAATGAGCCACACCACTATGATGGACTCATGGCCAAGTACACCAGACGCATGAAAAAACCTGATGAGTTTTTACAGCTGCTGAATGGTTTTGAAGAACATATTTTTAAACCTGGTACCGTTTGCCACATCAAAGGCATTGATGTCGATCAAGAGATTTACGGAACGCCTGAATATATCGCTGCACTTCAATCCATGTGGCTCAATGAATCAGCCACTTTATTTCGTCGCAAATATTATAACAACGGATCTCATGCCGGCTTCATCCTATATATGACTGATCCTGGTGTAGATGATGCAGATGTGGATGCTTTGAAACAAGCAATGAAAGATTCTCGTGGTCCAGGTAACTTCCGCAATTTATTTCTACATGCACCAAATGGGAAAAAGGACGGCTTGCAACTGATTCCAATCAGTGAATTGGCTGCCAAAGATGAATTCTTAAATATTAAAAATGTCACACGTGATGACGTTCTTGCATCCCAACGTACACCGCCACAACTTCTCGGAATCATTCCATCCAATGCAGGTGGCTTCGGATCTATCAGTGAAGCACGCGAAGCATATTGGTATTCCGAAATTGTTCCACTTCAAAATTTATTCGCCAACACAGTAAACGAATGGGCAGGTGATCAGATCATCCGCTTCAAAGAGTTTCATCAACTTCAATTCAAACAGGAAAAACAATAATGAATATTGCTTTGGCAATTAAACATTGGAAATTCATCGTGATGGCTGCCTTGGCCATCGCTTTGGCATTTTCAGTCACCAGCTGCACAAGTAAGTCACATCAAATTGATTTACTCGAATCACAAAAAACTTTAGCCGAAACCCAACGTGATTTGGTTGCGTCTCAACATGCCAATGAAGTGCATGAAGTAGAGCAGGTATGGTCACAAGATCTTCTGGAGTCAGAACGAAATGCAAATAAAAACCTACAAGTTGCGCTGGCTGCTGCCAGTGACAGTGCTTTGGCTGTTGACCGGTTGTCAAAGCAGATCAGTGATACCGACAAACGTCTGTCCACAGGTTCCAATCAAGCCATCATTGAATACGCCAAGACCTGCAACTTCGTACTCAAAACAATGGCAGACCGTGGTGGAAAAATCGCAGCAGCAGCTGATGGACACGCAATTGATGCAGAACGATTAGACCAGGCATGGCCACAGCAGGTGAAGTCAGATAAACAAAGCTAATCACAGTATTTACACGAAAATAAAAGTCCTCCATGTGTGAGGGCTTTTTTTTGGCCAAAGTTTCTAAAACCACAGAATCCGGTTCAAGCCGGGCGGTTGACCCCCCACCTCACCTGGACAGTAAATATGTCGAATACTCTACAAAAATTCAGACCTGCACTTTCATAGTGAGAGCAATGCTAAACATTGCGTACAAGACTATAAAAAGTAGGAAAACTCTTTCTACAAATCTCTACACCTGCCCATCAAAATTCTACAGATTGGAATTCAGCCTTATAAGGGTCAAAGAATTTAGTGGTCAAACAAATTATTAAAAATTCCAGAAAAAGGTAAACAAGTGAAAAAACACATGGAAATATTGTATTAAGTAATTGATATTTAAATTTATTTTATTGTTACCTTTATGGGGTAATCTTAGGTAATCAAGATATTGGTTTTTAAAATAAGTTGTTTTAAATCAATGATATAAAAGGTAATCGCTAATTACCTTTTTTCGAGGTAATTAATTACTCTTAGATTACCTTAAAATTACCTTTTTATTTTAGTTTAAATATCTATAAAAAACATATAAATAAGCTAACTTTTTGTTATCAAGTTACCTTTATTACCATTTCCCGATACCAATGTAAAAATTTATAAAATCTTTAATTTTGCATCAGCGTCTATTCTAATTTGTTCATTTATTTAAATCACTATATATCGATCTTTTTCCGCTTTTTATCCGCCAATTTCATTTTCTTAGCATTGTTTTTTAAAGCTAGTGCGAGTCCGACCCTCGGGACCAAGATTCAAAGACCCCAAGCTGGTATTAAAGGCTTGGGGTTTTTTAATGCCAAATCATTTTTAATTTAAAATTTTATTCCGACAATAAATATAAAAGAGGATTGAATGTTAGATTTAATATAAAAGTATGACAAATTTTTTTAACGATCTTGCAGCTCTTTGTTCGGTTAGATAAAGCAAAAAGATTTACTCATAGATGGAAATTCTATTGAGAGCAGTGAGCAGCGATAACTGATTATATCGACAATTATTATGAATAAGACAAAGAGAAGATTGTAAAGGATTGTGCTGCTCAGGCTTTAGTGTGTTCTGAAAAGGTAAGCCATCTTGAAGTTAATTATTTCATTAAAGAATACCCATAAAGTCTTTTTACTATGATCAGATGCGATAATAGAAATATATGATGATTTAAACATTCAACATGTAGCTAAAAAAATAAATCTTCGATACATAATTTAATACGTTTAAATTTCATGAAATTTCACGTTTTGTTGCGAATTGATCTAATCAAGAATTGCCTTTTATGTTAAAGTTTGTTAATAGTAGTGATAGTTTTCACATTTTTTCTTATTAAAACGTAAATAACCGAATAACGATAATATCCGAGAGGCAAACATGGCTATTCAATTACTAGAATTACAGCAAGCCGACAAGTTAAGTGCTTGTAAAATTTCTCTTTCTTTGGGTCTCACTTCAGAGCAAAATTTGCTTGAACAGTTCTTACAATTCAATAAAACATTAATGCAAGTCGGTAAAGCTTTACTTATTTTTCATCAAGAGCCTTATTTTTGGCATCACTGTTCAGAAAAGTTGACTGCAATTGACGCTACAAAAGTCACGAAAAGTTTGAATACTCTATTTGTAAATAATGATTTTATTGATGAAGCTCATCCACATTATTCAAATTTACTTTCGTTTGTACATGCGTTGAAATCTAAAGCACAATCCCTTGTCGCTGTTCATCTGAGGCATCCAGATCAGACCTCTTTAGGTTATCTAATTTTGTTTGATGAAGCTGTCCGAGATTTTAGTGCAGTTCAAAAACAACTTTTACAAGACCATTGTAAAAGCTTTATGCAAAAACTTGAATTGAAACTCAATCACGATGAACTCAAAGAATTATACGAACAAGAGTCCGCATTAAATTTTAGCAAGACAAAATTCTTTTCTATTATTTCCCATGATTTACGCGCTCCCTTCCATGGTTTATTGGGTTTTTCAGAGATTTTGGCTAAAGAGCGCGATACATTGGATGAATCTAGTATCCAAAACATCGCTGACTATCTCTATGAGACGTTACAGTCGACTTACAACCTGTTGGAAAGTTTGTTGAATTGGGCAATGGCTGAAGGTGGGCGTTTTGTATATCACCCAATAAATTTTAAATTAAGACAAATTACCGATATCGTGACAGATATTTTAAAAACCTTAGCGTTGAAGAAAAATATCCAATTGATCAATGAAGTAGATGAGAGTCTTAAAATCTATGCAGATATGAATATGGTGACTTCTTTGATCCAAAACCTTGTTTCAAATGCATTGAAATTTACGGATACGGATGGCGCAGGAAAAGTTTATATTCAAGCCCAACCTCAGGGCGAATTCGTGGAAATACGAGTGAAAGATTCTGGTTTGGGAATGACAGAAGAACAGATACAGAATTTATTTCAACCACGTATGACGGTGAGTTTAAAGGGCACAGCTGGTGAAAAAGGTGCGGGTTTAGGGCTTTCTTTGTGTAAGCGTTTTGTTGAGCTGAACCATGGTGAAATCAGTGTGACATCTCAAGAAGGTGAGGGCACCGTCTTTAAAGTTCGCTTACCTGCTGAACGCCAAAATGCTGAATTATCTACCGAACAACATAAATCGAAAGCGAAATTAGTCTAAAGTGATTTTAAAGATAACGATGTAACTGATATAACTACTAGAGATGACCTGACATCAGTTGAGCTTTTTTATATGAATGCGGAACAGCTACATAAAACCTTAGTTGCAAGCCAATATGCAGAACAAGTTTTAAATTTATACCAATCAGAATTAGAACAAGCCTATAGCAAAGATCAATTTTCAACCTCTTTATCTACCGAAACGATTCACCAAACCGTCCAAGAAACGGTTGCAGTTCAGACTGATGAGCAAGCATGGATGAAGGCATTGCGTATTTTGCGTGCTAAATTAATGTTTCGTTGGATTTGGCAAGATGCAAACCAATTAACCGATGTAGTGACACTGACTCGAGAGCTTTCTGATTTTGCTGATGCTTGTATCTGCGTTGCGAAAGATTTTGCGCGAAAGCCATTGATTGCTAAACACGGTGAGCCAATCGGTTATTCAGGTCAGGTTCAGGATTTGATTGTCATTGGAATGGGGAAACTTGGTGCAAAAGAGCTGAATTTATCCAGTGATATTGATCTGATTTTTGCTTTTGATGAGCAAGGTGAGACTAATGGTCGTAAATGTATTGATGTTCAGCAATTCTGTATTTTGTGGGGACAGAAGTTAATTTATCTGTTGGACCATATCACTGCGGATGGTTTTGTCTTCCGTGTGGATATGCGTTTACGTCCGTGGGGTGACGGTTCAGCTTTAGCGATCAGTCATACAGGTTTGGAAAAATATCTGAGCCAGCATGGGCGTGAATGGGAACGTTATGCATGGATTAAAGCCCGTGTGATTACAGGTGGAAAAGAAGGCGAAGATTTGATGGATATGGCTCGTCCATTCGTCTTCCGGCGTTATGTTGATTATTCTGCATTCGCTGCGATGCGTGAAATGAAAGCCATGATTGAGCGAGAGGTTCTACGCCGTAATATCGAAGATGATATTAAATTAGGCGCTGGCGGAATACGTGAGATCGAGTTTATCGTGCAAGTTTTTCAGTTGATCTATGGTGGTTCCCGACGTGAGCTGCAAGATCGACAATGTTTAGTTAACTTGCATCATTTGGGTGATGCTGAATTATTAGATCAGCAAGCTGTTTTTGATCTTGAAGATGCTTATTTGTTTTTAAGACGAGTTGAACATGCAATTCAGGCATTAAATGATCAACAAACTCAATCTCTACCGTCTGAACCTGAATTGCGCCAACGTATGATAGATACCTTGGGTTTTAGTGATTGGAATTCTTTCTTAAATGTTCTGAATCAAAAAAGAGATAAAGTCAAAGTTCAGTTTAAACAACTCATTCAAGAGAAAGAGTTCTCTGCTCCCATAGATGATTCTGTAGAACTAGAACAACGTCTGAATGCAGTTCTGGATGATGATGCTAAAAACTTGATCCAAAATTTTTGGCATGGGCAAGCACTACGTAAAATTCCTGCGAGTGCTTTAGAACGGCTTAAGAAATTTTGGCCTCATCTAGTCGAAGCCATTTTACAATCAGATCAACCTCAAATGGCTTTATTACGATTAATGCCCTTGGTTGAGTCTGTATTACGACGAACTGTCTATTTAGTCATGTTGATGGAAAGTCGTGGTGCTTTGCAGCGTTTAGTAAAAATGGCGACAGTAAGCCCGTGGATCTGTGAAGAGTTAACACAATACCCCGTCTTGTTGGATGAGTTCCTTTCAATGGACTTTGGGTTGCCGCAACGCAAAGATTTAGAAGATTCCTTACGCCAACAATTAATGCGCATTGAAATTGATCAGGTTGAAGATCAAATGCGGGTATTGAGATTGTTTAAAAAGAGCAACGTACTCGCTGTAGCTGCCAGTGATGTCTTGGCTGAAAGTCATTTAATGAAAGTCTCAGATGCATTAACAGATATTGCTGAAGTATGTGTCCAAGCGACTTTAAATTTAGCTTATCAAGCGATTGCGCAACGTCATGGTTACCCTGTCAACAGTCAGGGTCAACGATGTAGTTTGGATGCGCAAGCTTTTGCCGTCATTGGTTATGGCAAGCTAGGTGGTATCGAGTTAGGCTATGGTTCTGATTTGGATTTAGTATTTATTCATGATTTTCAAGAGCAAACAGAGACTGACGGACGTAAAGGGATCAGTGGTGCAGAGTTTGCGATCCGTGTTGCTCAGAAATTTATGTCCTTGATGACTACTCAAACACTTGATGGTCGAGTCTATGAAATTGATACCCGATTAAGACCGTCTGGTGAAGCAGGGATGTTGGTGACGAGTCTGAAAGCTTATGAGCAGTATCAGCAAAAAAGTGCTTGGCTTTGGGAACATCAAGCGCTCGTTCGTGCACGTTCAATTGCAGGTGAGAAAAGTTTATGTGAGCAATTTGAACGGGTACGCTGTCAAATCTTAACTCAGGTTCGTGATGAAAATCAGGTACGTGAAGAAGTGTTAAAAATGCGTCAGAAAATGAAAGATCATTTGGGTTCATCTTCTGAGCAAAAAAAACATGGGATTTTTCATTTAAAACAGGACTCAGGTGGTATCGTTGACATCGAATTTATGGCACAGTATGCAGTGCTTGCATGGAGTGGGACGAATACAGATCTCGCCCATTTTTCCGATAATGTAAGAATTCTAGAAGATGCTGCTAAAGCAGGCTGCTTATCCAGTGAAGATGCCACAGCATTAATACACGCTTATCTCCGTGAACGAGCTGAGAGCCACCGTTTAGCACTTGCAAATCAATCTATGCAAGTTAATGCTGCGGATTGGCACGATACCCGCGAGATCGTTTGCAAGTTATGGCAAAGGTTAATTGATCCAAGTGCAATAGCATTGGAAAGTGAATGATTGTGTAAAAAAATGGAGTATGTGCGATGAGTTTGGCTGATCGTGATGGTTTTATTTGGCAAGATGGAAAATTAGTGGATTGGCGTGATGCAAAAATTCATGTCTTAACTCACACACTACACTACAGTATGGGCGTCTTTGAAGGTGTCCGCGCCTATGAAACCCCAAATGGTACAGCAATCTTCCGTTTGCAAGATCACACTAAGCGCTTATTAAATTCAGCAAAAATTTATCAAATGAATGTTCCATTTGATCAAGCGACATTAGAACAAGCACAAATTGACGTTGTTCGTGAAAATAAATTAGCGTCTTGCTACCTTCGTCCATTAATTTGGATTGGCTCTGAGAAACTTGGTATTGCTGCAACAGATAACACGATTCATGCTGCTGTAGCTGCATGGGGTTGGGGCGCATATCTTGGTGAAGAAGCGATGGCACGTGGTATTCGTGTAAAAACTTCTTCATTCACTCACCATCATCCAAACGTGACGATGTGTAAAGCGAAAGCATGTGGTAACTACACAGTTTCTATCTTGGCACACCAAGAAGTCGCACGTTCAGGGTATGACGAAGCAATGTTGCTTGACCCTCAAGGTTTCGTCTGCCAAGGCGCTGGTGAGAATGTATTCTTGATCAAAGATGGCGTATTACATACACCTGATTTGGCTGGTGGTGCATTAGAAGGAATTACACGTCAAACGGTGATCACGATTGCTAAAGATTTAGGTTATGAAGTGATCGAACGCCGTATCACACGTGATGAATTCTATATCGCTGATGAAGCATTCTTCACAGGTACAGCTGCTGAGGTAACACCAATCCGTGAGTATGATGACCGTCAAATTGGTTGTGGTTCACGTGGTCCGATTACTACAGAAATTCAAAAGACTTTCTTTGATGCCGTCCAAGGTCGTAATGATAAATATGCAGATTGGTTAACTTACGTTAAATAAATAAAACTCTGCGAAGAAAGCGAAGCTCATGCTTCGCTTTTTTATTGAAACAATGTCAATAGATTGCAATTAAATCATCATTAATCTTTCATCTAACTTCTTTAGCTTGGTCACTAAGATCAAGAATAAAATCAGAGAACGAATGAAGATTACTGTAGTGGGTGCTGGCTATGTGGGTTTATCAAATGCCTTATTGTTTGCTAAGCAGCATGATGTGGTTTTACTAGATATTGATAAAAGTCGCGTAAAGTTATTAAATCAAAAAGTTTCGCCGATTAGTGATACTTGCATACAACACTATTTAACTGAGTCGCATCTTGAGGCAACGACTGAAAAAGAGCGTGCTTATCAGGATGCTAAGCTGATTATTATTGCAACCCCAACAAACTATAATCCTGAAACCAACTATTTTGATACTTCTAATATTGAATCTGTCATCGATGATATTCAAAAAATAAACCCAAAAGCGCTGATGATTATTAAATCTACAGTGCCTGTGGGCTATACCAAAGAAATTTCGAATAAGCTGAAACTTAAGAACTTAATCTTTGCTCCAGAGTTCTTGAGAGAGGGGCAGGCCTTACAAGATAATCTCTACCCATCTAGAATTATCGTAGGTGAAAAATCTAAACGCGCAGAAAAGATTGCGAAATTGTATTTAAAAGCCACGGTCAGAAAGGATGCAGTTTTACTCTGTGTCGACTCAACTGAAGCTGAGGCCATTAAACTATTTTCAAATACATATTTGGCAATGCGAGTAGCATTTTTTAATGAGTTGGACACGTATTGTATAAAAAACAAACTAAGTGCTTTGGATATTATTAAGGGTGTGGGTTTGGATCAACGCATCGGTGATCACTACAATAATCCTTCGTTTGGTTATGGAGGTTATTGCTTGCCTAAAGATACCAAACAGCTTTTAGCTAATTATGATGATACTCCTCAAGAACTGATTTCAGCGATCATTCGCTCTAACCAAACTCGCAAACAGGCGATCATTAAAGATATTAAGAGTCATAATGTTTCATGTGTGGGTATATTTCGCCTAACGATGAAAGCCGATTCAGATAATTTTAGAGAATCTGCTGTTCATGATGTATTACAAGGACTTGCTCAAGAGGGTATAAAGATTGTGATTTATGAGCCTACTTTGGATGTTAAAGAGTATTTGGGGCATCCAGTGATATGTAGTTTACAAAAATTTAAATCGGCTTCTGATCTGATTATTGTCAATCGTATGGTGCCGATGTTCAGTGATGTCATGGAAAAAATCTACACTCGAGATTTATTTGGTATCAATTGATCAGGTGATAAAAACATAAATGGCTTGAAGGGTTTGACGAATTAATAATAAAAAAAGTTACAAGGTCTATGCTAAGATAGCTCAACATTCAGTGCATATTGTTTTGACGATTTGGGATTATTTCCCGCGCATTTAAAATAATATCTAAGGCATTTAAGGTTAGCAGATGGCAGACATTCAACAAGATTCGGCAGCTCATGAAGACAATATTATTTTGTGCATGAAATGGGGAACCAAGTACGGTGCCGAGTATGTCAATCGTTTATATAATATGGTGCAACGCCATCTTACTTTACCTTTTAAAATGGTGTGCTTAACGGATCGTACAGAAGGTATTGATCCGAATGTACAATGCTTCCCGATTCCTCCATTAGATTTGCCTGCAGGAAGTCCAGAGCGTGGGTGGAATAAACTCTCAACTTTTGAACCTGATCTGTATGGTTTAAAAGGCAATGCACTGTTTTTAGATCTCGATGTTGTCATCGTTGATAACATAGATTGTTTCTTCCAAGAGCCAGGTGAGTTTCTGATTATTCATGACTGGAAGCGACCTTGGCGTATTACAGGGAATAGTTCTGTTTATCGTTTTAAGTTAGGGGCTTTTCCTGATATTTTGCCGTATTTTCGTGAAAACTTTGATGAAATTCGTCAAAAATTCCGCAATGAGCAAGCCTATTTATCTTGGTTTGTTCACAAAGAAGGAAAATTGAGTTATTGGAATGATCAGTGGTGTAAAAGCTATAAATATCATTGTCTAAGAAAAATTCCATTTGCTTATTTCCAAGCACCAGTAAAACCAGAAGGCGTTAAGATTATTATTTTCCACGGTGAAATTAATCCACCTGATGCAATCAATGGTGGTGGTGGTAAATGGTATCGTTATGTATTGCCATCAGATTGGATCAAGGATGCTTGGCAGTAAATCTGTATTTATGGAAGGTTTTGATTTATGAATCAGGGTTTACATCCGCTTGATATCGTCATCGCATGGGTTGATGGGAATGATATCTCTCTGAAAAATAAACGCCGTCAATTTATGAATCAAAACGAACCATCAAATGCTTTGGATGACACTCGTTTTGCAAGTAACGATGAAATCTATTTTTGCATCGCCTCAATTCTTAAGTATGTTCCATATGCAGGCACGATTTATGTCGTGACGGATCAGCAAACACCTTTGTGGTTAGACCAATTTTCCCAGCAAGGTTTATGTCCTGCTGAAAAAATAAAAATCGTTGATCATCAAGAATTATTTCGTGGATATGAGTTTGCTTTACCGACATTCAATTCATTAAGTATTGAAAGTATGTTGTGGAATATTGAAGGGATTTCAAATCATTTTATTTATTTGAATGATGATTTCTTTTTCAATCAACAGTCTGATTTAAGTGATTTTCTTATTGATGGTCAGATGGTGATATATGGACATTGGCAAGCAACACTCATCAAGAAAATGAAATATATTTTCCGAAAATTCTTACAGCAGAATTTTGGAAAGGTAGCTGAAGCGAAATATTCAACGGCTCAAATGTTGAGTGCAGATCGCGTGGGAATGACCAGATATTACGAAATTCATCATCGCCCTCATATTCTCAGTCGTGATTTGCTCAGTACTTTCTTTAAGAATAATAAAGAGCTTTTAGACCAGCAAATTCAGTTCAAATTTAGGAACATTGATCAATTGTTACCAGTGGGATTGTCTAATCATTTAGCAATTCAATCTGATCAAGCCGTTTTAAAAGATGATATTGATATTGCTTATTTAAAAGATGGTCGTGATTTGGAAAAATTTATATTAGCTTTATCTAATTCTGAGATTAAATTTGGCTGTATACAAAGTCTAGATCAATTGGAATCATTAGCTGAAGGACGCATCCGAGCCGCACTGATTCAAAAATTTACAGGGTTTTTACCCAGCCAAATTCAACCGACTACTGCGGTTTAAACGAAGGAAAGCAAATGAAAGTTGTGACTTATCTTATTAATTTAGACGGCAGTGATCAACGTTTAGCAAGCGCGACGGCTCAGCTCAATCAAGCGGGATGGGATTTTAGCCGATTCTCTGCTTATGATGGGCGAGGTAAAGCCTTATCTGAATTTGAAAACTATGATGATCTTGCTGCTCAGAAAATATTAGGGCGTAGTTTAATCAATTCTGAGTTGGGTTGTTATCTAAGTCACTACGGTTGTGCTGAAAAATTTCTAGAAACGGATGCTGATTATTTAGTTGTCTTAGAAGATGACATTGAAGTGTTGCCTAACTTTAAACAGAATCTTGAATCTTTATTAAGTTATTTAGATCAACATAAAGAGTTGAATTGGTATACCGTTAATATTGCTGCTAAAAAGAAAAAATTAGCAAAAGACATTGTTGAGTTTGATCATTATACCTTGTGGCATGCATATTATTTCCCAATACGTGGTGTAGGCTTGGTTTGGTCTCGAAAAGGAGCTGAACAGTTTGTACAACTGGGTAAAATCATGACCGTTCCAATCGATATTTTCTTCCAAAGTTGGTTAAGTAAAACAGGAAAAGGGCTTGGCGTTTGGCAGCCATTTGTGCAGCCAGCAGGTCTGGATAGTGATATTTTAGGTACTGTTGCTGCTCAAGGTATCAAACGGAAGCAACTTGAGAATCGAAGTGCTTCTCATGGATTTAAGAAGCAGAAGCGTATGTGGCGTGATCGCTTTTATGCAATTAAACATTTAATGTCTTGAGTCCTAGTTATGGACTGTAATAAATAATTTTCTCTATTTTGTTGAGTACATTTTATGAAGTTTTTTAAGAAGCTCTTCTATCTTTTGAAATTTTATACAATGTATTCAAACCAAAAAAGAGAAATCAATGAGTCAATAGATAACTACGCGGACCTGATCGTTCTCAATCCTGGTCAGCAAAATGCGGTTATTCCCAAAATTATCTGGATGTATTGGGAAGGCTCACTCCCTGAGTTTGTGCAGAAGTGCGTTGATAATATAAAAAAGAACAATCCAAACTATGTTGTAAACTTTTTAACACCTAATAATGTCAAAGAGTTTTGTGATATTGATTATGGTCGTTTAAAGCATGCGACACCACAACAGAAAGCTGATCTCATTCGATTTGAATTAATTTATCAACACGGTGGGATATGGTTAGATGCCAGTACAATTGTTTATGAAAATCTAGATTGGATTGAAAAGTTAGTTGCTCAACATCAAACGAACAGTTTTGCCTACTATCGAAAGAAAAATACTACTTGCCCAGACTTTCCTGTTTTAGAGAATTGGTTATTGGCAAGTTCTGCCAAAAATATGTTTTTTAAGTCTTGGTTTGAGGAGTTATTTAAAGCTATAGAATTAACACCAAAGGTTTATATTCAGCAGATTAAAGAAAATAACGAAAATTATCAGGACTATTTTCAAGAGATAGGCCGTTTAGAATATTTGGTTGCTTATGTTGCCTGCCAAAAAATTATGCGTACCACTTTACCGAGCATGACCTTGATTAACTGTGATCGGAATGCTTTTTTCTATCAAGTAAAAAATAAATGGATGAAAGAAAAAGTGTTGATTGATCTTGCCCTCAATTATCCGCCAGTTGAAAAGCCTAAGCTGATCAAACTGGCAGGAAAAGAAAGGGGAATATTAAGTCGTTATTACAGTAAAAAAATGTATTTTAACGACTCGTTTATTGATATCTAATCACTACTTTTTAGCAAGAAAGTTTTCTAATACTTTAAATTTTGGTCGTGTTTCAAAGTATTGTTCAGATGCTAATGACCCAACAATTGAGATATGACGTCCATCAAATGAATACGGTGTGTTTTTGGTTGCCATATGATCTGATTTAAATAGATCTGCTTGGCTTAACAATAATGTATTCGGATGTTCTGAAACGATTTTATTAATCACACTCGTTGCATATTTTTGCTTTGTAGCGAGTGGATTGTTCATATACTCATTTAGATTAAAGTCTCGCTCTAACCATATTGCACGTTTGAAAATTGAGCTGATGTTTTGATCAAAAGTATATGGTTCAGACATTACGATCACTTTCTTATTATTCATTTGTGCAACTTTGAGTAACTCACTAAATGAATTCTGCTGATTTTGACGAACAATATCAGTCCAACGACCAGCAAAAATAAGAACGTCATACTGAGCTATATGATTCTTCAGATAGTTTCGGTTGATTAAGCACTGCTGATAAGCTGTAGATGACTTGTCACCTGTAAACTCTTTATCAAGACTTGGATAGCACCAATTCGTACTGATCGTATGGATGTTCAAGTTTAGCTTTTTGCCTAGACGATCCCAAAATGGAATATTGTGACCTGCAAATGAATCTCCAAACAAAAGAGCTGATTTAGCATTTGTTGAGTTAGATGCTATATGACATTTTAATCCATTTTCTCCAACAGTCAGACTATGATCATCTTTAATGTTATAGAAACACCAACCATTCGAGACCATAGGCATCTGTATTTTCTCAATACGCTTTAGGTATTCTGCATTGGCTCGATTTTCTAACCCATCCTTACCTAGAAACTTATAAAATGGATAGAGAATCGCAATGCTTAAGATAAAAAGTAGATAAACATACTTTTTATTGATTTTATTCAGTTGAATACGACAAGGTTCAATATATTTGTAACTTAACCATCCTAAAACAAAAGATAATAAAAGAGCAAAACTGATATTGATAATACTTTTTTGAATTAGGAAATAGCTCAATAAAAATGAGATCGGCCAATGCCACAAATAAATAGAATATGAAGCACTGCCTAAACTCTGTATAAACTTGGGTTTCGTTAGTATAGAGTTTTGACGGTTGGCGATTAGAATTAAAACTGTACCCAAAACAGGAAGGGATGCAGCATAACCAGGCCAAGGCGTATCTTCGGTTAAAAAAATCAAGCTTAGCGCTAAAAGTCCAAAACCTGTATATTCAATAATTCTTTGCTTAATCGATGATAAAGAATATTGGTTAAAATAAAAGTACACCAGTCCACCTGCAATTAACTCCCATGCACGTGTTGAGAGTTTAAAGAAAGCATATATCGGATTTTCTGGTGTAAGTTTTACAGACAACAAAAATGAGCAAGAAAATAATATTAGAAGTAATATGCCTATATATTTAGTTTGTTTTGTAAGCTTTTTAAATGTGTACAAAATGATGGGAAAAAGGATGTAGAACTGCCATTCAACAGCTAAAGACCAGGTATGCAGTAATGCTTTATCATGTGAACTAGTTGCAAAATAGTCTCCTGATTGCTCATAGAAGAGATTATTTGATAAGAAAGTGAGACTGTATCTCGCATCTTTAGCAAAGTTTTTTAGATCTTCTGGGATAAACACAAATAGCCCCAAAGCCGTTAAAACTAAGACTAAGAATAATAGTGCGGGATAAATACGAATAATTCGAGATAAGTAAAAATCAACAAAAGAAAAATTATTGTGTTCAAGCTTTTCCACAATGATTTTTGTCATCAGATAGCCTGATATCACGAAGAAAACATCAACGCCCAGGTACCCAGCAGAGAAACCGAATACATTGAAATGGAAAAGAACAACAAAAACTACAGCATATGCTCGAAGTCCATTGATATCCGTTCGAAATTGCGATCCGATCATTAATAATTACTAAAAAGCAAAAATTATATTTTACAGAATCAAGGTTTGACGAGCGAGTTTGTATTAATTTTTTTAAATGATTCAACCGCACTATTTGGTGAAAGATTATAAACATCAATATGATTTTCTTTAAAAAATTCAGAAGCTGCATCAAATGCAGGTAATGTTAAATCTAAATATTGGTCTAACATTGTAGGTTGTTTGTTTTCTTTATCTTCATAAAATCTAGGCTGTGAAAAATTATTCATATCTAGACCAGCAATATAGATTTCTTTGAATCCAATAGAATATGCTACCTGTAATGCAACGTAAGCTACTGTAAAATAATCAAAAACAGCATTAAAGATATTGGTAGAGAAACCGAACTGACTATATAAATGAAAATAAGATTGAGATAGATCAACAGGCGTCTGTTTACCCATAAATAAATCAATCGTTTTATCTTGTGAAATAGTTTCGATCACTCTAATGGAGCATTTAATTGTATTAGGATGAATTCTTCTCAAGATTACGTCAAGACATCTTGGTGTTGTAAAAAGGGTACAATCACTCTGCAAGACTTTCATCACGAGGTCAAAACGATTACCCGTAAAGTTGTGATCGATAATTACATAATATTTGAAATGAATATAATCTAATGAAATTGCACCATTTACTCCGATGAAATCATATTCTGGATTATTGAAAATGTTATGGTCAATGTTCTTTACTGATGGTCCTGTTGCAACGAGGACACATTTCCTTTTGCTAGTTGTGACTTGATTCGTATTATCTGCGATTAATTTTTTACGGAAAAAGACTTTTTCTAAGTCACCCTGAGCATTACGCTGCACAGAAAAGTATGGCCAATAGCGACGATTATGCTTATATTCTTTAGGCAAACACATTTTATAAATAAACTTAGTGATATTTCTGAAAATATGATGAAAAAGAAAAGGTTGCATTGCTTGGCTCTTGGCAGATTACTTTTAAAAGATGACTATATTATTTAGCGTGCCAATTATATGTCAATTTCTTTAAAACAGTAGACTTCTTGCAAAAATCAAAAAACGATCAACGTTTTGTTTGTTTTTTATCCAGATTAAAAAGTCATGTTCTACTATCATCAGTACATGAAATATGAAAAAGTAAAGATGCTATCAAATAGTCAGTTTAAACGACTGATTGGAATACAACCCTCAACCTTTTTAGAAATGCTTGAAGTATTAGAGTCAAGCCAAGTCAATACTCAACGAGGTAGACCTTCGAGTCTTTCACTTGAAGACCAACTGTTAATGACGCTAAGTTATTGGCGTGAATATCGCACGCTCTTTCATGTTGCTATGAGTTATGGAATCCACGAATCAACTGCGTCCAGAATTATTCATAAAATAGAAAATATTTTAATAAAATCTGATAAATTTCATTTACCTAAGAAACTACCGCATGGTGCAGGGATAGATTGGAATGTTGTTATTGTCGATGCAACTGAAATGACAATTGAGCGTCCCAAAAAAACAGAAAAGATTCTACAGCGGTAAGAAAAAACGACATACGATCAAAGCTCAACTCATCATTCATTATGAAACGATGCAGATTATTTCATTAGGTCTTACACATGGGAGTACACATGATTTCCAGTTGTTTA